>JAYULN010000689.1:0-7747 GCA_043763525.1 Hymenobacter sp. | reverse complement strand
TGCCCGTACTTCGGGCCAACCCGTTCCCCTCAACACCTCCTTTCCCTCATGAAAATTATTGACTTCCGCACCATGCGCGGGCCGAGCTATTGGTCGGTCAAACACCACAAACTCATTGTTGCCAAAGTTGATTTGCAGGAATTTGCCGGCCAGTGGTCGAATGCCATGCCGGGCTTTGCCGGGCGGCTGATGAAGCTGTTTCCTAATATTGGCACCGTGCAGCCGGGCGGCATGAGTGGCAAGCAGGCCGCCAAGCACCCGCCCCTGGGCCTGGAGCAGCTGAACGACGGCGAGCCGCTGGGCCATGTCATTCAGCACGTGGCGCTGGAATTGCAGCGGCAGGCCGGGATGCCGGTGTATTGGGGCAAAAGCTACCCCGCGCGGGAAGAAGGAGTGGAGTACGTGGTGTTTGACTACCAGGAGGAGCGGGCCGGCCGCCGGGCCATGGAGGCCGCCGTGGAGATTGTGGAAGCCCTGTGCCGCAAGGAAAAAGTGGACCTGAAGCCCATCATCACCGAGCTGCACGAAATTCGGGAAGATGAATTTTTTGGGCCGAGCACCTACAGCATCGTGGCGGAAGCGGCTTCGCGCAACATTCCCTACATCCAGCTCAAGAACACCAGCATCATTCAGTTGGGCTACGGCGTGAACCAGCGCCGCATCTGGGCCACCACCACCAGCCTGACCTCGCACGCGGGCGTGGAAGTGGCCGGCAACAAGAACCGCACCAAGGCCATGCTGAACGACGCGGGCGTGCCCGTGCCGCGCGGCAGCACCGTGTATTCGGAGGCGGGCCTGCGCGATGCCATCGACGAGCTGGGCTTCCCCATTGTAACCAAGCCGCTCGACGGCAACCACGGCAAGGGTGCCACCATCCGCATCATGAACTGGAAGGATGCCGCCGCCGGCCTCAAGGCCGCGCAGGTGTACTCGCGGGCCGTGATTGTGGAGCAGTTCATCGAGGGCTTCGATTTCCGGCTGCTGGTGGTGGCTGGCAAGCTGATTGCAGCCGCCAAGCGCACGCCCGCCGCCGTAGTCGGCGACGGCAAAAGCACGATTCAGCAGCTCATCAACAAGGTAAACGAAGACCCCCGCCGGGGCATCGGCCACGAAAAGGTGCTCACCAGCATCAAGGCCGACAAGCACACCACCGACCTGCTGAAAACGCGGGGTGAAAACCTGAAAACCGTGCTGCCCGCCGGCGAAACCCGCTACCTGAAAAGCACCGCCAATATCAGCACCGGCGGCACCGCTACCGACGTAACCGACCAGATGCACCCCTACAACGTGCTGCTGGCGGAGCGGGTTGCCGGCATTGTGGGGCTCGATATCTGCGGCATCGACCTGATGGCCAGCGATATTGCCATGCCCCTGAACGAAAGCCGGGGGGCGGTAATTGAGGTGAACGCCGCGCCGGGCTTCCGGATGCACATTGCGCCCACCGAGGGTCTGCCCCGCAACGTGGCCGCGCCGGTGGTGGATATGTTGTTCCCGCGCGGGAGCACGGCCCGCATCCCGATTATCGCCGTAACGGGTACCAACGGCAAAACCACCACCACGCGCCTCATTGCCCACCTGGTGGCCAGCAAGGGCTACAAAGTGGGCTTCACTACCACCGACGGTATCTACATTCAGGGCGTGCAGCTGCAAACCGGCGACTGCACCGGCGGCCAAAGCGCCGAGTTCGTGCTGAAGGACCCCACGGTGGACTACGCCGTGCTCGAAACCGCGCGGGGCGGCATGCTGCGCTCAGGGCTGGGTTTTCATAGCTGCGACATTGCGGTAGTAACCAACGTGGCGGCCGACCACCTGGGCATGCGCGACATCTATACCGTGGAGGAAATGGCCGCCGTGAAGGGCGTGCTGCCCCGCACGGTGCGTAAAAACGGTTGGGCCGTGCTCAATGCCGACGACGACCTGGTGTATGCCATGGCCCGCACCGTAGACTGCCGCGTGGCGCTGTTCAGCATGAACGAGCACAGCCCCCGCATTCAGGAGCACGTGGAGGCCGGCGGCGTGGCGGCGGTGTACGAGGAAGGCTACGTTACGATTTATCGCAACAGCTACAAGCTGCGCATCGACCGGGCGGCCGAGTTTCCGGTTACGTTTGAGGGCCGGGCGGGCTTTAATATTGAGAACTGCCTGGCGGCGGGCCTGGCCGGCTACCTGGCCGGGTTCGATAAGGACGACATCAAAACGGCTTTCCGCACGTTCGTGCCCTCCGGCACGAAAACGCCGGGCCGGATGAACTCCTTCAAATTTCCAAAGTATGAAGTCATTGTGGACTACGCCCACAACACGGCGGGCATCACCAAATTCGCTGAGTTTATGGAGGCCACGCCGGCCACTCGCAAAATCGGCATCGTATCGGGCCTGGGCGACCGCCGCGATGAGGACACGCTGGGCTTCGCCCGCATCGCGGGCCGCATCTTCGACGAAGTGATTTTGCGCCAGGACCGCGACCTGCGCGGCAAATCGGCCGAGTTTCTGCGCGAAATCATGGAGCGCGGCCTGCGCCTCGACAAGCCCAACCTGAAAATTACCTACATCGAGCACGAGCAGGAAGCCATTACCCACGTGTTGAAAACGGCCCCCAAAGGGTCCGTCATTACCATGTTCGCCGAAGACATCGCCGCCGTGCTGGCCCGGCTCGAGGAGTTCGAATCGAAGGCCTAGGCACGGTTACCAGGGCGGTGTACATTTTTCGTTCAACGTGCGCCTCACCCCCGGCCCCCTCTCCGAAAAAGAGAGGGGGCAGATGAGTAAAATGTGTACTCCAAACTGGTCTAAAGAACGATTAATCGGCTTCCGCACGGCTTCCGTTGACCATTTACTGAACAAAAAAGGCTTGCCAACTGGCAAGCCTTTTTTGTTCTCACGGCGGCCGATAATCGACTACAAAATCCGTGAAATCCGCTAAAATCCGTGCTAATCCGTGGTCTATTTAAGCGTGAAGGTCGTCTTCCCCATCAGTTGGCCGCTTTCGTAGAGCTCCACGGTGTGCTGGCCTTTCTTATACTCAGCGCCCTTGGCGTACACAAATTCCAGCTTCTGCTTGGAGTTGTCGTACACCACGTCCTGTTTCTGGGTGTAGAACGCCTCCTGGCCGTCGACGGTGAAGGTGCCGCCGCCGGTGCTCAGGTTGTAGAGGGCCGCGCCGTCAGGCTCCAGAATGCGCATGTAGATGGCTTTGGTTTCTTTGGGCGACACGTCGTTGCGCGACAAGTTGAAGGTAACCTTCACCTTCTCCACCTTACGGGCCTTGAACTCCTCTTTTTCGTCCACCTTCTCTTTGTTTTTGGAGGTGATGATGGCCACTTTGATGTTTTCGGACTGGAGGTGCGAGGCCACGCCCACTTTCTCGCTTAGCTCCTTATTACTGCGCACCACCGTGCTGATGGTGTCAGAGAGCTTGTTCTGCTTCTCCTTCAGCGTGGTGGTTTCGGTGTAGAGCGTTTCATTGTCCTTCTTGAGTTGGGCAATGTCGTCGTCCTTCTTCCGCAGCTGGCCTTCCAGGTTCTGGGCGCGCTGCTTGAAGAGGTTTTGCTGGGCAATGGAGAAGCTGCCGGCCTTAAAGGAGCGCAGTTTCAGCAGGTCAGCATTTACGCCGGCAATCTTGGATTCGAGCGAGTCGTTGCTGAGGCCAAGGGCTTGCAATTCCTGGCTTTGGCGCTCAAAATCAGCTTTTAAGGCTTCATATTGCTTGATTTGCTCCTGGAGCTTACTGTCTTTGGCTTGCACCTCGGTGGTCAGTACTTCGTTTTTCTCGCCCTTTTGCTGGTTGAGGTAGAACAACACGCCGTTGATGCCCAGTAGCACCAGTACAAGGGCTACCCACAGCAGGACGCGGCTATTATTGGAGCGAGGTTCGGGGGTTTCGTTAGGGTCCATCGGGAGAGGGTTAAGCGAGAAATGCGTGATTAAATCGAGGTACGACCCACGGTGTGGCGCGTACCTTCGGGCGTAAAAATAGGGGAATTTGGTGCCCTGGCAAGTTCATTCCATACTTCAATTTCATGGAAACGGTTTTATCCGCCTTCAATGCCGCTTACTGGCAAGAGCGTTACGCCACCGGCCGCGACGGCTGGGACGCGCACGATATTACTCCGCCATTGCACGCGTATTTCGACCAGCTCGACGTGGTCCGGCAGCCGCGCATCCTGATTCCCGGCGCGGGCCGGGCCTACGAAGCCGAGTACCTGCACCAGCTGGGTTTCCGGCAGGTGTTCGTGGCCGACCTGGCTCCGGAACCGTTGCAGGCCCTGGCCGCCCGCGTGCCCGATTTCCCCCAGGAGCACCTGTTGCTGGCCGATTTCTTCGCCCTGCCCAACGCTGAGCCGTTCGATTTAATTGTGGAGCAGACCTTTTTCTGCGCCCTCAACCCCGCCTTGCGCCCCGCCTATGCCCGGCAGTGCGCGGCGCTGCTGCGCCCCGGCGGCACGCTGATGGGGCTGTTGTTTGATACTGATTTCGGCCCGGTGCAGGAGCCGCCATTCGGTGGCACCAAAGCGGAATACCATGAGTATTTCGCGCCGTATTTCGAGTTTCGACATTTTGAAACCGCTACCAATTCGCTCAAGCCCCGGCAGGGGCGGGAGCTATTCATTTGTTTAAAAAAGAAATAATTCAACCCATGCTTCAAGCTCTCGCCAATACCCTTCCGCATTTCCGCCACACCAATTCCGGCCAGTTTTTTCTCATGGCCGGCCCCTGCGTTATCGAGGGCGAAGACATGGCCTTGCGCATTGCCGAGCGCATTAAGCACATGACCGATAAGCTCCATATTCCCTTCGTGTTCAAGGGTTCCTACCGCAAGGCCAACCGCTCGCGCCTCGATTCCTTCACCGGCATCGGCGACGAAACGGCGCTGCGCATCCTGCAAAAAGTGGGGCGTGAAATCGGGGTGCCTACCGTAACGGACATCCACGAATCGGGCGAAGCCGCGCTGGCCGCCGAGTATGTCGACGTGCTGCAAATCCCGGCCTTTCTGTGCCGGCAGACCGATTTGCTCATCGCCGCCGCCCAAACCGGCAAAGTGGTCAACATCAAAAAAGGCCAGTTTCTGAGCGGTGAGGCCATGAAGTGGGCCGTGGACAAGGTGCGCCAGGCCGGCAATGCCAACGTCATCCTCACCGAGCGCGGCAACTCCTTCGGCTACTCCGACCTCGTGGTCGATTTCCGCAACCTGCCCGCCATGCGTGAGTTCCAGGTGCCCGTGGTGATGGACGTGACGCACTCGCTGCAACGCCCCAACCAAAGCAGCGGCGTAACCGGCGGCCAGCCCGCCCTCATCGAAACCATTGCCAAAGCCGCCATTGCCGTGGGGGCCGACGGTCTGTTCATCGAAACCCACCCCACGCCTGCCACCGCGCTGTCGGACGGCGCCAATATGCTGCCCCTTGACCAGCTGGAGGCATTGCTGGTAAAGCTCACGCGGGTGCGCGATGCGGTGCGATAAACAAGAACGTCAGATGAGCATGACCGTTCTCACACCCGCAGCGAGAAGTGCTGCTTGGGCTGATTTTTCCGGAAGAAAACCAGCCCCACGTAGAATAAATCCACCGTCAGGCGCACCTCCGGGTGGGCTTTGATGACCTCCCAGGCCCGCTCCATATCCTCGGACCAGTGAATGTCGTCGAAGACAAACACGGAGTCGTCGGTGCGGTGGGCCAGGCACAGCTCGAAGTAGCGCAGTGTGGGCTCGTAGCGGTGGTTACCATCGAAAAAGGCGAAATCGACCGGCGCTTTCAACGCCGCCAGGGCTGGGGCCAGGGTATGGTCGATGTTGCCTTCCACGATGTCGATATTGCCCCGCTTCAACGCATCGAAGGTTTCGCGGGCTACGGCGGCCACGTTGGGGCAACCCTCGAAGGTGAGGACGCGGTGGCGCGAATCGGCGGCCGCCAGGTAGGCGGTGGTGAGGCCCAACGAGGTGCCCAGTTCCAGCACGGTGGCCGGCCGGAAATAATTGACCAGCCGAAACAGCAGCTGCGCCAGGTGCGGCGGCTTGGCGGCGGTGCGGGCAATGTCGGCTACGCGGCGCTGCTGACCCGCGCCGGTGTGCGAGCCCGCCCCAAAATCGGTGACACTGATGCTGACCGGGCTATTGAGCAACTGCTGCCGCCGCGCTTCAACGGACGCATAGGCCCCAAAAATACCGGTGTGGCGCACCACCGAAGTGTAGAGGCCAAACACAAAGGGCGAATGCAGTCCATGGGCATTGCCCGAACGAAGCCAGAAGCGGAGATAGGATAAAATTTGGTGCATAGTGCTTGGTGCATAGTGCTTAGTGCGAGGTATTGGTTCGTAAACCAAGCACCAGGCACCAGGTACCAGGCACAAAGCTAGTTCAAACGGTAGGGCACCATGAGGGTAAACTCCGGAATCTCGACTATAAATTCCTGGCCGTTGGCCAGGCGCTCCATCAGGTAAGTGCCGCGCATTTTGCCCACGCCCGATTTCAGGTTGCACCCGCTCACGTACTGGTGGGCCTCGCCGGGCTCCAGCACGGGCTGGCGGCCCACCACGCCTTCGCCCTCTACTTCGCGCACCACCCCGTTGGCATCGTGGATGTGCCAGTGGCGGCGCAGGAGCTTGACGGTGAATTCGCTGTTGTTGCGAATGTCGATTTTGTAGGCGAACACGAAATGCTCCTGGCCGGGGCTGGAGTAGTCGGGCAAGTAGTTGGTCGTAACCGAAACGGTAACGCCTTGCGTAGTGGTGGTGGGCATAGTCGGCGGAGCTAAAAGTAGCTGCGGGCGTAACAGCGGCCCGCCAGAATTGGTTTTACGCAAAAGTGGCCATGAAACGCCGCGAATGCCCGTTTATTTTCTTAAAAACTTCGATGGTAAAGATAGCCGAAAGCTGGCGGCCCGTGTTGGCTGATGAGTTTGAAAAGCCCTATTTTCAACGCCTTATTACCTTTGTGAAAGGCGAATACGCCACGGCGGCCGTGTACCCGGCCGGCAGCCGGATTTTTCATGCTTTCGAGGCCACGCCCTTCAATAACATCAAGGTCGTAATTCTGGGCCAAGACCCTTACCATGGGCGCAACCAGGCCCACGGCCTCTCGTTTTCGGTGCAGGATGGGCAGCGCACGCCGCCTTCGCTCCAGAATATCTTCAAGGAGCTGCAAGCCGACATTCCCGGCACGCCGCCCGCCCCCAACGGCAACCTCGACCGCTGGGCCCAGCAAGGCGTGTTGCTGCTGAACGCCACCCTCACCGTGCGCGCCAGCGAGCCTGCCTCACATCAGAAAAAAGGCTGGGAGGAGTTCACCGATGCCGTTATCCATAAGGTTTCGGAGGAGAAGGAGCATGTCGTGTTCATCCTATGGGGCGCGTATGCTGGCAAAAAATCAGAGCTAATTGATGAGCGGAAACATCTGATTATTAAATCGGTGCATCCATCGCCGTTCGCGGCGGACAAAGGTTTCTTTGGGAGCAAGCCGTTTAGCAAGGCCAATGCTTGGTTGGAGGCGCAGGGGCTGGTGCCGATTACGTGGTGAATCGCTGATTGCCGCTGATTCAACTGATTTCACTGATTAGCAATGTGCTGACTGGCAGCAGTGTGCTGACTGGTAGCAGCATGGGGTGGCATAGCAATGCTGGCATCGTCGGCGCGTGTAACGTCTGCCTGCACTTCCGTCGCATTCCCAGCGCCGGTTCACCTGCCCGTTTACCTGCCGGGTTACGTTGAAGAAATCAGTGGAATCAGTTGAATCAGCGGCAATCAGCGGCAATCAGCG
>JAYULN010000688.1:0-3107 GCA_043763525.1 Hymenobacter sp. | reverse complement strand
AAAAAAATTTAACAAAAAATTAAGGTTGGGGGAAACCCGGTTCAAGGGTTTGGGTCCTGATTTAAAGGTTGGGGACGCGGTTCAAGCATTTTATCCTGGGAAGGGGTTTCTGTTTCCCGTTTCTGATTTGGGCCGCCTGCTTATCATCGTGAGCTTGCGAAGGACTTTGCCACATCGGCGCGGCAACTCAAATGGCGCCGGCGTAGTAAGGTCCTTCGCAAGCTCAGGATGACAAGCGACCAGAAACCCAGAAAATGCCGTTCGATTACACCCTCTATTTCCACACGGTTGATTTCCGCCGGCACCCCGAACTATACCGGGTGGGTCGGGGCGAGCAGGGCGTGCTGCTGGTGCAGCCCTACAAGGGCGAAATCCTGCCCTTCTGGCACTTCAAAGACGCGGCGGCGGCCACCGAGTCATTGGCCGCGATTTACGGCCTGTTTGAGGCGTATTTGCAGGCCGACGATTTTGTAGGAGCCGACATGGCTCGGAAATTCATCCAGATGGGTTTCACCCGCGCCCGGCGCTACGCTAACCACCAGGGCGGCAAAAAATACGCCGGCCCCGTGCCCACCGACAAAAAAGTCCAGAGCGGCACCCACGGCCGCGCCGAGCTGCCCCGCACCACCCACCCCGACCCCGACAAGGTGGAAGCCGCCGCCATTTTCAAGCGCAAGTGGGACGAGGCCAAAGCCCACCCCGAGTACCTGCGCCAGAAGGAAGCCTTTATCGAGCGGTACGGGAAATGATTTGGTGCCTGGTTGTTGGTGCCTGGTTGTTAGTGCTTGGTGCCTGGTGCCTGGTGCCTGGTGCCTGGTTGTTGGTTTCTCGTGGCTGGATGTTCTGACACGAGAATAGCCCAGGCACCAGGCACCAACAACCAGGCACCAGGCACCAACAACCAGGCACCAACCCTACCTTTGCCCACTACCCTTCACCCCAACCCTATGAGCACCAATCAACCCTCCAGCATCGAGGAAAACGAAATTATTCTGGGCATCGGCATGGGCCCGCTGCGCTTCGGCGCGACCATGGACGAAGTGCGGACCCTGGTGGGCGAGCCAGAAGAAATTGAAGAGTCGGAAGACGACGACGACTTTGAGCACCAGGCCTGGAACTACCACGAAGCCGACTACCTGCTCTCACTTTACTTCGACCGCGAAGACGACTTCCGCCTCAGCTGCATTGAAACCGACAACCCCAACATGCGCCTCTTCGGCGAGGCCATCTACGGCCTGAGCGTCGACCAGATTAAGGCCCTGATGCAGCGCCACAACCAGCCTACGCCCGAGCTCGAAACGATGGAAGAAGGCGCGGTGCGCCTCTCCTACGAGAAGTCGATGATTGACTTATACTTTGAAGAGGGCGAGCTACAGTTCGTCAACTTTGGCGTGTTCATCAACGACGACATGGAGGTGCAGTGGCCCAAGTAAGTCGGTGCTTATCCACAATTCCAGGGTTTTTGGCTGTGGATAAGTGGATAAGTAAGTGAAAGCGCTAGGGTTATCCCCGTGTATTCTCATATTTGGTGCCGGCACCGGACTGCTATGGTTTTGGCATCAACAAAAAAAGGCGGCCCCAACCAGGGCCGCCTTTTTTATACTTTAAGTAGTTGAGCAGCTTAGCTCATCACCGCGCGGAACAACAGGAACAGCAGGCCCGAAAGCACCATGGTCACGGGCAGCGTAAGTACCCAGGCCAGGGCAATGCTGCGCACCATGCCGGGGTTAATATTCTTCACGCCACGGCTGGCCACCATGCTGCCCGCGATGGATGAGGTGAGCACGTGGGTCGTGGACGACGGCAGCCCGACGTAGGTGCTGGCCCCAATCATCATGGCGGCCACCAGCTCGGAGCTGGCCCCCTGCGCGTAGCTGAGGTGCTCTTTGCCGATACGCTCGCCGATGGTTTTCACGATGCGCTGCCAGCCAATCATGGTGCCGCAGGCCAGCGAGAGGCTCACCATCAGCAGTACCCACCATGGGGCGTAGTCGGTGAAGGTTTTCATCTCCTTCACCGAGTCGTCGTAGGTTTTGCGGTCTTCGGTGCTCAGGCTGACCTTGGAGGAGGCGAGCAAGGTTTTGGCGCGGTTGGCCACCAGCAGCACGTCGCGCCGAATTTCGAAGCGCGTGGCCTGGGGCAGGTCCTTGATGTTGGTTTTGCCGGCGAAGATGCGGTCGAGGTCGGCGGTCTGGGCCTGCACTTCGGTTAGCTTTTTCTGGTCGGTGGGGCTCAGCTCGTCGCGGTTCACGCGGCTGATGACGTACTCCACCTTCGTGAGCGAGGCCCGCAGGTCGAGCGGGTTTTTGCTTTCATCGAGGGCAAAGCGGAAGGGCACAATGCCGATTAGAATCAGCATAATAAGGCCCACGCCTTTCTGGCCGTCGTTCGAGCCGTGGAAGAAGCTCACCAGCGTGCAGGTCACGATGAGCAGCAGGCGAATCCAGAGGGGTGGGGGCTTGCGCTTGTGGGGCTCCTTAAAGATGGCCTTGCTGGGCACGAAGCGCTTGAACAGGAACATCATGCCGATGGTGAGCGCGAAACCCAGCAGCGGACCTATCAGCAGGGCCACGCCGGTTTCGCCGGCTTTGCCCCAGTTCACGGCCGCGCCGCGCGATTCGGGCAGCAGCGAAAACGCAATGCCCACGCCCAGAATGGAGCCAATGAGGGCGTGCGAGCTGGAGGCCGGAATGCCGTAGTACCAGGTGCCCACGTTCCAGATAATGGCCCCCAGAATGAGGGCCCCCACCATGGCAATGCCGTGGTACACGTTGGAATCGACGAGGCTCTCGACCGGCAGCAGGTACACAATGCCCATGGCCACGCCAATGCCGCCTGAGAATACGCCGATAAAATTCCAGAACGCCGACCACACCACCGCCACCCAGGGCCGCAGCGTGTTGGTGTAAATCACCGTGGCCACGGCGTTGGCCGTGTCATGAAAGCCGTTCACGAACTCGAACGCGCAAGCGGCCAGTAGGCACACGCCGAGCAGCAGCAGCACATGGGGTTCTAAACCAAACATAAAAAGCGGGTTTGTGGGAATATACTTTGAATCATGGGCCAAAGGTAGGAAGGTGGCCCGGCGCGGCTATGTTACCGAATTG
>JAYULN010000687.1:0-3114 GCA_043763525.1 Hymenobacter sp. | reverse complement strand
GTAATCCGCAATCCATGTCCATTCGCCTTCGTCTTGCCCTCCAATTCGGGTCTATTCTGGCCGTAACGCTGTTGTTGTTTGCGCTGGTCATCTATTTCGCCACGCAGCAGTCGCGGCGCACGCTCTTTACCCAAAGCCTGTTTAAGCGCACGCTGGTGGTGGGCCACGCCTACGCTGCCGGCCAGGAAGACCGGGCCGATGCCGGCCAGCAGGCCGCCTACCGGCGCTACCTGCGGCAGCTCTACCGTACCCTGCCCGATGAGGAGGGGCGGGTGTACGACGCGGCCAACCGGCTGGTGTTTCGCGAAGGGCAGGGTACCAGCCGGCCGGTGCCCACCGCCTGGTTGGCCGAAGTGCGCCGCCGCGGCCAGGCCGTACTCGAACCCGAAACCAACTACCACGAAACCGTGGGCCTGCTCTACCACGATGCCCACCTTGGCCCATTGGTGGTGGTGGCCTCCTCGCGCGATGAAGACAGCCGCCAGCAGCTCGGGCAGCTGCGGCAGCTGCTGGGCGGGGGGCTGCTGGCGGCGGTGGCCCTGCTGGGCGTGGGCAGCTGGGTGCTGGCCGGCCAGGCCCTGCGCCCCCTGCGCCGCATGGTGCAGGAAGTCGACGGCATAACGGCCACCGACCTGGGCCAGCGCCTGACCCAGGCCGCCGGCACCGCCGATGAGATTGGCCGGCTGGCCCAGCGCTTCAACCGTCTGCTCGACCGCCTGGAATCGGCCTTTGCCGGGCAGCGCACGTTTGTGCGCGACGCCTCCCACGAGCTTCGCACGCCCCTCACGGCTCTCATCGGTGAGCTGGAAGTGGCCTTGCTGCAAGCCGAGCGCCCCCCGGCCGAGTACCGCCGCGTGCTGCAAAGCACCCTCGACTCGGCCCGGCAGCTCAACGAGCTCACCAACGGCCTGCTGCAAATTGCCCGCGCCTCCGACGACCCCTCGCAGGTGCCCATGACGGCTGTGCGCCTCGATGAGCTGCTGCTGCTGGCTCACGAGCAGCTGCTGCGCCGCCACCCCACCAGCCGCGTCGACCTCGATTTCGGCGAGGCCGACGACGTGGGTTCCTTTGTGGTGCGCGGCAACGAGACGCTGCTGCTGGCGGCCGTGCTCAATATTCTCGACAATGCCTGCAAGTTTTCGAAGGCCACGGGCGGCACCGTTACGGCTACGCTGGCTCGCACCCGCACCCACCTCACGCTGCTGGTGGCCGACCAAGGCCCCGGCCTCACGGTGGCCGATTTGCAGCAGGTGTTCGTGCCGTTTTTTCGGGCGGCATCGGCGCGGGCCGTGCCGGGGCACGGCATTGGGCTGCCGCTGGCGGCCCGCATTATGGCGTTGCACGGCGGCACGGTGCGGGTAGAAAGCGAGCCGGGCCACGGCACGCAAGTATGGCTGGAATGGCCGGTAAACCCCGATTAAGTAGTCAAACATAAGTATTCGGTAGTCAGACCCAATGTTAAATCTTGATTGACAGCAGGTTGATGTCCGACTACTGACTACTTAATATTGGCTACCTACTTAGAGCAGTTTCACCATCGGTTTACGTGCTCCGGTCCGACGGCGGAGCCATCCGACCGGTTGTTGTGAGCGCCACTAGCCCGAGGCCTTTCAATAATTCCGCGTTCAACGACAACTGGTCGGACGGCTCTGCGGTCGGACCGGCATACAAACCCGGTCAGGAGCTCGTGCACAGAGGTTTTTTGGACCCGTTGCGCGTTTTAATATGGTTTTAATTTGGCTTTAACCCGACGTTAATAGCACCCCCGTAACCTTGTGCCTCACACTACCTGCTCGGCCATTTTGCTGGCCGATTATTCACCCTGAAGCCCGAGTTGTTATGCCAGAAGTTATTTCATCGCCGGGCCGCACCGGCAGCCGCATTATTCCCCAACAACCTTCGGAGCCCGCACCCCAGCGGCCCAAAGCTTCACTCTTCAGCACCATTGGGCAGGATGCGCCGGCGGGGCTGGTGGTGTTTCTGGTGGCGCTGCCGCTGTGTTTGGGCATTTCGCTGGCCTCGGGCGCGCCGTTGCTGGCGGGGGTGATTTCGGGCATCGTGGGCGGGGTGTTGGTGAGCCTGCTCAGCGGCTCGGCGGTGAGTGTGAGCGGGCCGGCGGCCGGCCTCACGGTGGTGATGCTCTCGGCCATTGCTTCGCTGGGCTCGTGGCCGGCGGTGCTGGCGGCCACGGTGGTGGCGGGCGTTATTCAACTGGTGCTGGGCATTGCCCGGGCGGGGATTATCGCGCTGTACTTTCCGGGAGCGGTTATTCGCGGCATGTTGGCGGCCATTGGCATTATCTTGATTTTGAAGCAGCTGCCGCACTTTTTTGGAGCTGATGCCGACTACTTCGAGGACATGAAATTTTTACAGGTCGACGGTTTGAACACCTTCTCGGCCATTGGGGCGGCGGTGCGGGCGCTCAGTCCCGGCTCGGTGTTGGTGGGGGCGGTGTCGCTGCTAATTCTGCTGCTCTGGAATAGTGCGCCGGTGCGGCGGCAGCCCTGGGCGCGGTTGGTACCGGGGGCGCTGGTGGCCGTGCTGGCCGCCGTGGCCCTCAACCAGCTCCTCAAAACCCTGGCTCCCGACCTGCAAGTGCGCCCCGAGCACCTCGTGAAGCTGCCGGTGCTGTCGTCGCTGGGCCAGCTGGCCGGCGAAATGACCTTCCCCGATTTCGGTGCCCTGCGCCGCCCGGCCACCTACGGCGTGGCGTTCACCATTGCCATTGTGGCCTCGCTCGAAACCCTGCTCAGCGTGGAAGCCGTGGACAACCTCGACCCCCAGAAGCGCCACACGCCGCCCAACCGCGAGCTGCTGGCCCAGGGCGCGGGCAACCTGGTGAGCGGCTTGCTGGGGGGCCTGCCGCTCACGGCGGTTATCGTGCGCTCGTCGGCCAACATCGCGGCGGGGGCGCAAAGCAAGCTGTCGGCCTTTATCCACGGGCTGCTGTTGCTCACGAGCCTGCTGTTTCTGGGCGCTATCCTAAATTTGATTCCGCTGGCGGCCCTGGCGGCGGTGCTGCTGCTGGTGGGCTATAAGCTGACCCCGCTGGCCCTCTACCGCAAGCAGTGGCGGCTGGGCTGGGCGCAGTTCGGGCCGTTCATCATCACCATC
>JAYULN010000686.1:0-3117 GCA_043763525.1 Hymenobacter sp. | reverse complement strand
TCTGTTTCGGAAGGCCACCCCGACAAAGTCGCTGACCAAATTTCCGATGCCATTCTGGACGAGTTTCTGCGGCAGGACCCGGCCTCTAAAGTAGCCTGCGAAACGCTGGTAACCACCGGCCTGGTGGTGCTGGCCGGCGAAATCAAATCGGCCGCTTACGTGGACGTGCAGCGCGTGGCCCGCGACGTTATCCGGCGCATCGGCTACACCCGCTCCGAGTATATGTTTGCCGCCGACAGCTGCGGCATCCTCTCGGCCCTGCACGAGCAGTCGCCCGACATCAGCCAGGGCGTGGTGCGCCAGGCCCCGGAGGACCAGGGTGCCGGCGACCAGGGCATGATGTTCGGCTACGCCACCAGCGAAACCGCCAACTTTATGCCCCTCGCCCTCGACCTCTCGCACCTGCTGCTGCGCGAGTTAGCCGCCATCCGCAAGGCTGGCACCGAAATGACTTACCTGCGGCCCGATGCCAAAAGCCAGGTCACGATTCGCTACTCCGACGACCACCGGCCCGAGGCCATCGACACCATCGTCATCAGCACCCAGCACGACGAGTTCGATGCGTCGGAAAGCGCCATGCTCGACAAGATTAAGGCCGATGTGCTGGCCATCCTCATCCCGCGCGTGAAAGCCGGCCTCAGCGCCGACGTGCAGGCCCTGTTCACCGACAAAATCACCTACCACATCAACCCCACCGGCAAGTTCGTTATCGGCGGTCCCCACGGCGACTCCGGCCTTACCGGCCGCAAAATCATCGTCGATACCTACGGCGGCAAGGGTGCCCACGGCGGCGGGGCCTTCTCCGGCAAAGATTCCTCCAAGGTCGACCGCTCGGCGGCCTACGCTACCCGCCACATTGCCAAAAACCTGGTGGCCGCCGGCGTGGCCGACCAAGTGCTGGTGCAGGTGGCCTACGCCATCGGCGTGGCCCAGCCCGTGGGCGTGTTCGTGACCACCTACGGCACCACCAAAGCCCACGGCCACAACGGCTCCCTGCTCACCGACGGCGAAATAGCTCAGAAAGTGCAGAAGCTGTTCGACCTGCGCCCCTATGCCATCGTGCAGCGCTTCGGCCTCCAGAACCCCATTTTTGCCCAAACCGCTGCTTATGGCCACATGGGCCGCCAGCCGGGCACCGTGCAAGCCACCATGCCCGGCGGTGAGGTGAAAACCTTCGAAACCTTCACCTGGGAAAAGCTCGACTACGTGCCCCAGATTAAAGCCGAGTTCGGACTTAGCTAACCGCTCGCCTCTTTCCCCTACAAAGAAGCCCCGACTGATAAACTCAGTCGGGGCTTCTTTGTGCAACCTATTCGAAGAAAGCCAACAGCCATCAGCCATCAGCTCAGAATTAGTGCGTCAGCATTTTCTCCTTATGCTTGGTGATTTGCCGGCGCAGGCTTTCAGTCGCCGCATCGGCGGCCGCTTCAAACGAAGCGGCGTCTTCCTGACTGAAGAGGATGTTGCCCGGCACCAGCAGCTTTATTTCAACGGTTTTATTTTCGATGCCGTCCTTGTTGTTAAGGCGCATAATCACTTCGCCTTCGGTTACCTTATCGTAAAAAGTTTCCAGCTTATTAAGGCGTTGCTGAACAAAATCAAGCAATTTCTGGTCGGCATCGAAGTGTACCGAATGCATCTGTACTTTCATAAAGCAGGTGATTAAGAGGTAAAAGGGTAAAAGAAACTCAAGCCCTTGGGTGGGCTTGTTCAAATACGGATTTCAGCCGGTCGACGGATAGGTGCGTGTACACCTGCGTAGCCGCCAAACTGGCGTGCCCCAGCAGCTCCTTGATGGAATTGAGGTCGGCTCCCTTACCCAGCAGGTGCGTGGCGAAGGCGTGCCGCAGCGCGTGCGGGTGCTGCTGGGCAGTCGAGGTTGTAATCTGGCTCAGGTAGTGCTTCACGGTGCGGTACACGAGCTTGTCGTACATGGCCTCGCCCTTGTCGGTGAGCAGCAGCGGCCCGGCCACGGGGCCAAACTCGTGCGCCCGGCGGGCCTGGTAGCGCTCAATCACCAGTTTCAGCGAGGGGTTCAGGGGCACCAGGCGCTGCTTGTTGCCCTTGCCCGTTACGCGCACCGTGCTGGCCCCCAGGCTCACATCGTCGGCATGAATACCGATGAGCTCCGACAGGCGGATGCCCGTGCCGTAGAGCATTTCCAGCACCAGCTGGTCGCGCTGCCCGGCAAAGTCGTCGCCGAACTCAAACGTGTTTAGCAGCTCGTTCAGCGCCTCTTCGGGCACAAACTCGGGCAGCTTCCTGGCCATTTTCGGGGCCTTGATGCGCAGCATGGGGTTGGCTTCGATGCGGCCGGTTCGCAGCAAATACTTGTAGTAGGAGCGCAGGCAGGCCACTTTGCGGTTCACGGTGCGCGGGTCGAGGTTTTCCTGCATCAGCTCCACCACCCAGCCCCGAATGAGCGGGTGCGTAGCCTGGGCGGGGTCAGCCAGCTCGTAGGCCGATTTCAGGTAGGCCGTAAACTGGCCCAGGTCCGTTTGGTACGACACCACCGTGTGCGGACTGTAGCGCCGCTCAAACCGCAAAAAATCAAGAAAATCATCCATGCCAACACCAAAAATGCCCGACTATCGGGCCGGGCATTGAATGTACAGTTTTTTTATTTTCCACCAAATAAATCGCAACCTAATGGACGCGAAAAAACCGGCCGGCCTGCCCCAATGGGCAAACCAGCCGGTTTTAGCAAAGCTAACGGCAGCTACGTGCTCGGGACTATTCGCCCGGCTGGCCGTAGGTAGCCAGCTTGTACACAGCTTTCTGTTTCATCTTCCGCCCCGTGATGCTCGGCTTCTGGAAGAACGTGCGACGACGCAGCTCTTTCAGCACGCCAGTGCGCTCAAACTTCTTTTTGAAGCGCTTCAGGGCGCGGTCAACCGATTCGTTGTCTTTGATTTGAATGATAATCATATCAGGGAATGAGGGAGATTTTCGAGAGGAACGGCGTAAACCGGGCCGCAAAGATAATCACGGATTTGTCGGATTCACAACGGATTTTATGGATTTTGTAGTTGATTCGCATTCAGCCTCAAGCCAAACGGCGCGTTGCGACCACCCAACGCTTGCTGGATGGCGGCCACGAAATCCGAGAAATTCGCC
>JAYULN010000685.1:0-1171 GCA_043763525.1 Hymenobacter sp. | reverse complement strand
GGCGGACCCAGCTAATGGCTTGATTCAAACCCAGGAAAAGGATGGCATCACAATAACCTGCGCCTACCGTCCCACGCCCTTGCTTGTTCTTCAGGATTTGGCCGGAGCATCCGAACCAGAGACGACCACTTCCCGTGATTCGCTTGGCCGCGCCTATGCGGGCAAGACGTATTGTGTGCTTAGCTTCTCCCGCAACGGCAGTGAAATTGAAAATGCTTTCGTGACTGACCCGCCGGCCTACCAGCAGGTGCTCACCTACCTCAATACCGGCATGGCAGCCGATGCCTATCTGGCGACCTCTTCCCAGGACTCCGTGCCGGCCCTGGCCAGCATGTACCTGCGGCAGTACGGCAACACCGGGCGCTCCACCGTGCTATTGGTTTTCAACACCAGCAAGCTCCAGCCAGAAGCAGGATTTCATCTTACCGTCCAAGCCCAGCGCTTAGGTCTTGGCACCTTACGGTTCCCATTCACCGCTCATGCCCTTGCCGCGCTGCCTGCGTTGCAAATGGACTAACGCCCGCTTATCGCTCCACTTCCTACCCTCTTAGTTTCGCCGCTCATGTTCTTCCGCAACCGCTTTCTCACGCGGGCAATGGCCTGTTTTCTGCTCCTGGAAATCGTATTCAACTTGGCGTGGCCCTCCGTTTCCTGGGCCATGTCGGGTCCCAGCCAGCCGGAGTTCACGAGCTACGAAGGACCCGGCGCGACGGATATGGTGAACCTCAGCACCGGCGACCTTTCCTACAGCATCCCGCTGCTGGACATTCCTGGCCCGGAGCGCAGCTTCTCCATGCCTTTAACGTACAAGGCAGGTATTTCCCTGGAGCAGGAAGCCGCGTGGGTGGGGTTGGGGTGGTCCCTCAATCCCGGTGCCTTGGCCCGCAACGTCGTCGGTTACCCCGATGACGCGGCCCACGATACGGTTCAGGTCAACTACAAAAAAGAAATTGACCGGGGCTGGAGCCTGAACTGGGGCATCATCAATACCGGTTGGAGTTCTAATACCGGGAAATACGGCAGTGTTGATTTGTTGGGGCTGGCCAGTGTGAACTGGGACAAGGATGGCGTAGCGGGCGGCGACTTGGTAGGCATTGGCTACGATGCCCGTTCGGGCTCCGTCAATATCAATCCCGTGCGGATGGCATTAGCCGTATTTACCATCGCCACC
>JAYULN010000684.1:0-3121 GCA_043763525.1 Hymenobacter sp. | reverse complement strand
AATGCGTCGAAATACTCATACCCGCAAGCTACTATCAGGTCCTAAAAAAAGCGCTGGCCAACTGGCCAGCGCTTTTCTGAGTTTTGGGTAAGGACAAGGCGCTACGCAGTGCCGGGGCTTTGTCACATTATCAGGCTGGTCGCTGAGAACAGGACGGATTGCCGCGTTTCGCTGCGCTCCACTCGCAATGACACAGCGGCGTTAGTTATACCCGCTACCTTTCTTCGCCTTCACATCGGCCACAAATTCCTTCACGCGCTGCTCTTCGCTGCGCTTGCAAATCAGCAGCACGTTGTCGTACTCGGCCACGATGTAATCTTCCAGGCCCTGCACCACCACCAGGCGGTCCATCGGGGTTTTGATGACGCAGCCGGTCGTATCGTACAGCATCACGTCACCGCTTACCATGTTGTTATTCTCGTCGCGCTGGCCAATGCGGTGCAGCGAGTCCCAGGTGCCCACGTCGCTCCAGCCGAAGTCGGCGGGCAGCACGTACACGTTATCCGCCTTTTCCATCACGCCGTAGTCGATACTGATGTTGCGGCAGCGCGAGTAGGCTTCGCTGATGAAGGCTTCTTCCTGGGGCGTGCCCAGCGCCGCCGCGCCTTCGTCGAACACCTCGGCAATGTCGCTCAGGTAGTTGTGAAACGCGGCCAGAATCACGTCGGCCCGCCACACAAACAGGCCCGAATTCCAGAGAAAGTCGCCGCTTTCCACGAACATCTTCGCCAGCTCCAGATTTGGCTTTTCGGTGAAGGTTTTCACCTTGTGCAGCTCGCCGCCGGGCAGGCTCTGGTCGTCCATGTACTGAATGTAGCCGTAGCCGGTATCGGGCCGCGAGGGCTGAATGCCGAGCGTGATGAGCACATCGCTGGCCCGCGCCGCCGCCACGGCAATGCCAATGAGGCGGCGAAACTCGTCTTCGCGCAGCACCGCATGGTCGGCGGGCGTAACGATGATGGTGGCCTGGGGGTCGCGCTGGGCAATGCGGTAGCTGGCGTAGGCGATGCAGGGCGCGGTGTTGCGGCCAATGGGCTCGCCCAGAATCTGGTCGGCGGGCAGGTGGGGCAGGTGTTCCTGCACCAGGGCCGTGTAGTCGCGGTTGGTCACCACAAACACGTTTTCGGGCGGGCACACGCCCGCAAACCGGTCTACGGTAAGCTGGAGCATGGAACGGCCCGTGCCCAGTACATCGTGAAACTGCTTGGGATGACTGGTGCGGCTGAACGGCCAGAAGCGGCTGCCAATGCCGCCGGCCATGACGACGAGGTAAGTAGAATTCATGGGACAAAGTTAGCCAATCGGCCGTAGCGCCAGCCCAAAGCCGTTGTTGGCCGGTCCGGTGCTTCGGGCCACAACTTACGGCACTATTGATTTACTGCTGTTACACCGGCAGCTTTTGCGTCTGGTGTTTGGTTGCTCGTTTCTGGTTTCTTATTGAAATCCGTCCCAAAAGAGCCTCCGCAACTAGAAACCAGAAGCAGGAAACCAGCGACCAGCGACCTTACACCAGCCCCTCGCGCAGCAAGTCGTGCAGGTGAATGAACCCGGCAAACCGGCCGGCTTCCGTCACCACCAGCTGGGTGATGTTGCGCTGCTGCATGCGGGCCAGGGCTTCGGCGGCAAAGTCGTCCACGTCAATCGTGGCAGGATGCGGGGTAAGGATGTCGCGGGCCTTCAGCTGTTCGAGGTCGGAGAAGCTGCCCAGCATCCGGCGCAGGTCGCCGTCGGTGATGATGCCGGCGAGTTGGCCGCTGGCATCGAGCACGGCGGTGGCCCCGAGGCGCTTGCCCGAAATTTCGAGCAATACCTCCTTCAGCGGGGCATCGTCGGCCACTTGGGGGCGCTGGTTCTGGCCGCTGAGGTCGCCCACCTTCAGGTAGAGGCGCTTGCCGAGGGTGCCGCCGGGGTGCAGGCGGGCAAAGTCGGCGGCCGTGAACTGACGGCTTTCGAGCAGGCACACGGCCAGGGCATCGCCCAGGGCCAAGGCGGCGGTGGTGCTGGTGGTGGGGGCCAGGTTGTTGGGGCAGGCCTCTTTTGTTACGGGGGCATGCAGGACGTAGGTGGCCTGCTGGGCCAGGTACGAGTCGGCGTTGCTCACCAGCGCGGCCAAGGGCACGCCCTTGCGGCGCAGCAGCGGCACCAGCACCTTGATTTCGGGCGTGTCGCCGCTCTTGCTGATGGCCACCACAAAATCCTCGGGCTGAATCATGCCCAGGTCGCCGTGAATGGCATCAGCGGCGTGCATGAACAGGGCCGGCGTGCCGGTGCTGTTGAGCGTGGCTACGATTTTGCCCGCGATGTGGGCGCTTTTGCCAATGCCCGTAACCACCACGCGGCCCTTGAGCCCAAGAATGGCCTGCACGCAGCCCACGAAGTCGGGCGTGGCCGAGAGGGCGGCCGCCACGTCGTGCAGGGCGGCGGCTTCCTCAAGCAGCACCTGGCGGGCAATGGCCAGCATGGCAGAAGCCGTTGGGGCAAGGCCGGCGGCGGGCACGGCAGAAGGTTGGACGGGAACGGACATGGGCATAGCAAGGAAATGGTGCTGCAAAATTGGGGTAAAGAAGTTGCGCCGCCCGCCAGGCCCAATCAGGCCCTGCCGCCCGGCGGCACCATCGCCTCATTCAGCCAAGCCCGAAACCCGGAAGCTCGTCCCGGCCCGGCCTTCTTGCAGGGTGCGGCCCGACACGTGGATATGATTAAATTGTTTTCCACAATTCAAGAAAAACACCATTTTTCATGCTAAAAAGTAGGACCAATGCTTATCTTCGCAAAGAACCGTGCATCCTCACGAATTCCACCAGCGCTATTTTGTCCTATGTCCTCCGTTGCTATTCGAGAAGCCCCGGCCCCCATCGCCGATTTGAAACACACCCTGAAAGAAGTGTTTGGCTACGGCCAGTTTCGAGGCACGCAGGAGGCTGTTATTCAGAACGTACTGGCAGGGCACAACACCTTCGTTATCATGCCCACGGGCGCGGGCAAAAGCCTGTGCTACCAGCTGCCGGCCCTGGTTATTCCGGGCACGGCCATCGTCATTTCGCCCCTCATCGCCCTGATGAAAAATCAGGTCGACCAGCTCGCCGCCTTCGGGGTCAATGCCCAGGTGTACAATTCGACG
>JAYULN010000683.1:0-3131 GCA_043763525.1 Hymenobacter sp. | reverse complement strand
AGGTGAAGGAAGGCGACATTCTGATTGGTAAAATCACGCCGAAAGGCGAGACGGACCCGACTCCAGAAGAGAAGCTGCTCCGTGCCATCTTCGGTGATAAGGCCGGCGATGTGAAGGATGCGTCCCTCAAGGCACCGCCCTCCTTGCAGGGTGTGGTTATCGGCACCAAGCTCTTCTCGCGTCCTAAGAAAGACAAAAACCTCCGGGCCAAGTCGAAGAAGGAAGTGGAAGACCTGAAGGCGACCTACGCCCAGGAGCTGCGTGGCGTGAAGGCCATCATGGTTGATAAGCTGGTGCAATTGCTGGAAGGCAAGACGAGCCAGGGCATCAAGCACCGCTTCGGCGAGGAGATGATTTCCAAGGGTGTCAAGTTCAACCGTAAGAACATCAACGAGGGGATGTTCCCCGAGAAGAACCCGTACAAGGACGAAAGCAACTACGCCGTTCCCGAAGAAGTGAACCTGTTTAAGGACCTGATTCTGGAAGGCTGGACGGCTGATGCCCGTGTGAATGGTCTGGTGCTGACGCTGGTGCGTAACTACGCCAAGCGCCGCAACACCATCACCGCGAAGTTCAAGCGTCAGCGCTTTACCCTGGAAGTAGGGGATGAGCTGCCCGCCGGCATCGTGCAATTGGCCAAAGTTTACATCGCCAAGAAGCGTAAGCTGAAGGTGGGTGATAAAATGGCCGGCCGCCACGGTAACAAAGGTGTGGTAGCCCGCATCGTGCGCGATGAGGACATGCCCTTCCTGCCCGACGGCACGCCAATGGACATTGTGCTGAACCCGCTCGGTGTACCAAGCCGGATGAACATCGGTCAGATTTACGAAACCGTACTCGGCTGGGCCGGTCTGAAATTGGGTCGCACCTATGCTACCCCAATTTTCGACGGTGCTACCGAAGACGAAGTGGCGCACGAGCTGACCGCGGCTAACCTGCCCGATTGGGGCCGGGCTTACCTGCACGATGGCCTAACGGGCGACCGTTTCGACCAGCCGGTAACCGTGGGCGTGATTTACATGCTCAAACTCGGTCACTTGGTTGACGACAAGATGCACGCCCGTTCCATCGGGCCGTACTCGCTCATCACGCAGCAGCCGCTGGGTGGTAAGGCGCAGTTCGGTGGCCAGCGCTTCGGCGAGATGGAAGTGTGGGCGTTGGAGGCTTTCGGTGCTTCCAACGTGCTGCAGGAAATCCTGACCATCAAATCGGATGACGTGGTGGGCCGCGCCAAGGCGTACGAAGCCATTGTAAAAGGTGACATTCTGCCCAAGCCGAATATCCCCGAGTCGTTCAACGTGCTGCTCCACGAACTCCGTGGTCTGGCACTCGAAATCACGATGGAATAGTGAATTGAAAGTTGGTTACCGACGCTTCGGCGCTGGTAATCAACTTTCAATACTTGCTGATTGCGATGCCGACTGTCCTACGAATTGCCGGATTTCGATTCTTCTTTTACAGTAATGAAGGCAGTGAGCCCCCGCACATTCACGTCGAGCGAAGCGATGAAGTCGCTAAGTTTTGGCTGGAACCCGTGGAACTGGCTAGCTCTTCCGGTTTTGCGGCCCGAGAAATCAATCAGCTTCGTAAGCTAGTTACCGAGAATCAACCTCATTTCTTGCAGTCCTGGCATGAGTACTTTAACTAAGCAACCCGAAACCGTTTTCGCCGCTGATGTGTGGTTTGACGACAGCAAGCTGTACGTCCGCCTCACGGACGGGCGCGAGATTGGAGTTCCCATCGACTGGTATCCCCGGTTGCGCGATGCTTCGGAAGCGGCCCGCAACGACTGGCGGCTTACTGGCCGTGGTCAGGGGATTCACTGGGAAGCAATTGACGAAGATTTGTCGGTTACTGGGTTTCTGAAAACGTAAATTGACAACCTAAAGGCTAAGCATATGAGATTGCAAGTTTCAGGTACCGTTACTGTTGATACAGGTAATGTTCAAATTGAAATTGATGGTTCCGAGTTTGATTTTGAACTTGAAGAATCATACGACGAGCCAAGTGGCACCGAAAATGTTTCCAGAGCCACTTATGATGGTGAAGGATTCACTGTAGTTGCTACAATGCATGAATATCCTCCTTTAGTAGTAAGTCAGAGTTACGTCGAAGTAGCAAGTGCGACTTTGGTTTCTAATGACTTATCATTCGAGTTTACTGAATCGGAAGACGATGAATAAAAGCTTTATGAGCAGCTTTTCTATGCGCTTAATGCTTTTATGCCTGTTGACATTCACAAATGCTAAAGCATTTGCTCAATGTCTTTCTTGGGCTGAAATACAGAGTGTACTTAGAATGGACTTGGCTAAGAAAGATAAGTTTCTTTCTTCAAAGACATTTCACTTGTATGACGATTCTGGAATTAGCGATAACGAATCAATTGCTTGGGTAAGTAATTCAACTGGGGCGATATTCAGAATTGTTACTTTCAAATCTGAAGGCACTGGGTTGGAATATAATTTCCAAAGTTTAGCCTGCTACGAAAATCTTTACACGCAACTATCAAACTCTGGACTTAAGAAAACATGTGAGACTAGCATACATGGAGCAATAGTTTTTGTTTGGATTGGTGTCAATACAAAAACTATTTACACACTTATGAAAGCTGTTGCAAATGAGAACGGTAGAGACATAACCAAGTATAGCTTTATGATTGTGCCTATGAGTAAGGCATTCAATTGTAATTAGTCGCTTGAAGCCAGAATAAAATTCACCCACAAATAGCTTACAGTACATCGCCATCAGGTAACCGGAGCTGATAACCAAACGGCTTCAATACACAAGAGTAAGAAAACGTTTCGATGAAAGAAGCTAGGGAAGCTGTCCCGAGATATGGTCAGTTCAGCATCAAGATTCCCCAAGCGACTTAATCGAAGGCCTTCTTGCCCTTAGCCTGACGACGAGCTAGTTGAACAGACCTTTTTCAATTGTCTTTGCTACACATACCTATCTGTTGAGCAAAGGCACTTTTTGAAGTGTCGAACTGTTTGAAATTCTTGCGCCCATCTGGCGATGTGCGAGGAACCAAGCAGGAAGTAAGCCAAACAGCTACACGCTTAACCCCAATCAAATGGCTTTCGCAAAAAACAAGAAAATAGTTCAGGACTTCTCCAAAGTCACTATTTCGC
>JAYULN010000682.1:0-3136 GCA_043763525.1 Hymenobacter sp. | reverse complement strand
CGCTGGCCGCCGCCCACCCCCACGGCACGGCCCTGAGCCTGGACGAGCCCGGCCTGCGCGCCGCCCTGGCCACGGCCCCGCTCGAAGCCCGCGCCGGGGCCGTCCCGCTGGTGCTGGCCCTGCCCTTGCCCGACGGCACCAGCGGCCGGTTCGCCCTGCGCGAAGCCCCGATTATGGAGGCCCCGCTGGCCGCCCGCTACCCGATGATAAAGACCTACGCCGGCGTGGGCCTCGACGATGCCACGGCCAGCGTGCGGGTGGACCTGACGCCATTGGGCTTCCACGCCCGGGTGCTGAGCGCCACCGGCCAGAACTTTTCCATCGACCCGCTGAGCGCGACTGACACGCAGCACTACCTGAGCGGCTACCACCGGGACCAGAACCCGGCGGGGGCACCCAAACCCCTGGCCTGCGGGTTCGTGGCCACCGCGGCCGAGGCGCAAGCCAGCGCGGCGCGGGTGGCGGCCTGGCGCGGAGCCGGTGGACAGGCCCGGCCTACCGCGAGCGGGGCGCAGCTGCGTACCTACCGGCTGGCCCTGGCCTGCACCCCGGAGTACGCCGTGGGCAAGGGCAATACGGTGGCCGGCGTGCTGGCCGGCGAAGTCATCGTCCTCAACCGGGTGGTGGGCACGATGGAGCGGGAGCTGTCGATTCGCCTGGTGCTGGTGGCCAATAACGACCAGCTGGCTTTCCTCCGCGGCACCACGGGTCCGCAGCCCTCACCCGCCTATACGAACAGCGATATATTCGCGATGCTGGACGAAAACCAAGCCAACGTGGACCGCGTCATCGGGACGGCCAACTACGACATCGGCCACGTGTTCTGTACCTCCAACGCGGGCGTAGCGAGCCTGGCGGGAGTGGGCAGGCCGGGCGTTAAAGCCCAGGGTGTCATGGGCGTAGATGACCCCGCGCTCAATGAATTTTCCATTAAGGGGGTGTGTCATGAAATGGGGCACCAACTGGGGGCCGACCACACGCACAATGGCTGCGACAACGTCTCGGGCAGCACCAACGCGGGCAACACCAGCTGGGAAGTCGGCTCGGGTATCACCATTATGTCCTACGGCGGGGCCTGCGGGCCGGCCGACGACGTAGTGTACGAAACGGCGGACTTTTACCACTCCGGCAGCTACGCCCAGATGCAGGCCTACATGGCCTCACAAACCTGCGGCACGCTCACGGCCACGGGCGACACGCCCCCGGTGGTGACGGCCCCGGCCAGCGGTAAAACCCTGCCCCTCAACACGCCCTTCAAGCTCGCGGCCACGGCTACCGATGCCGACAACGACCCGCTGACCTACTGCTGGGAAGAGCTCGACCTGGGGCCGACCGGCGGCCTGGCCCAGCCCCAGGTGGCGGGCCAAACCCCGCCCCTGTTCCGCGGCTGGCTGCCGGCGGCCACCGGCACGCGCTACTTCCCGCGGCTGAACGAGCTGGTGACCAACACCCTGGCCAAGGGCGAGCGGTTGCCCAGCGTGGCCCGCACGCTCAAGTTCCGCTGCACGGCCCGCGACCTGCATACCGGCCTGGCGGGCCCGGTGGGCGGCCTGGGCCAGAGCGCGCTGGTGAACCTGAGCGTGAGCGCGGCCGCCGGCCCCTTCCTGGTGACGGCCCCCAACACAGCCGTGAGCTGGACTGGCGGCTCGACCCAGACCGTGAGTTGGGCCGTGGCCAACACCACCGCCGCCCCCGTGAGTTGCGCCCTGGTGAACCTGCGCCTGAGCCTGGACGGCGGCCTAAGCTATCCGCTGCTCCTGGCCGCCAACGTGGCCAACTCCGGCTCGGCATCGGTAACCGTGCCCAACGTGGCCAGCACCACCGCCCGCATGATGGTGGAAGCGGCCGACAACTACTTCTTCGACATCTCCAACGCCGACTTCACCCTCACGCCCGGCCCCGGCCCGGTGATTAGCAGCTTCACGCCCGCCAGCGGGCCGGCGGGCACGGTGGTCACGCTCACGGGGCTCAACTTTACCGGGGCCACGGTCGTGGCCTTTAATGGCACGGCGGCCAGCGCGTTCACGGTGGTCTCGGCCACGAGCCTGCGGGCCACGGTGGCGGCGGGCAGCACCTCCGGCCTGCTGACGGTGAGCACCCCCACCGGCACGGGTGTTTCGACCACGGCGTTTCTGGTGGGCTCGCCGCCCACGATTACGAGCTTCACGCCCACTTCGGGGCCGGCCAACACCATCGTTGCGATTACGGGCACCAACTTTCTGGGCACGAGCAAGGTGACGCTCAACGGGACCGACGTGCGGGCCTTTTACGTGAATTCGGCGACCGAGCTGCGGGCGACCATGCCTGGGGGCGGTACCACGGGCCGGCTGGCCGTGACCACGCCGCTGGGCACGGCCACTTCGGCCACCGATTTCATCGTGCCGCTGCTGACAACCATCGACTCGTTCACGCCCAATAGTGGTCCGATTGGCACGGTGGTGACGCTAACGGGGACCAACCTGACGGGGGCCACCCGGGTGACGTTCAACAGCGTCACTGCCCCGGGGTTCACGGTGAACTCGGCCACCAGCCTCACGGCCACGGTGCCGGTGGGGGCCACCACGGGGCCGCTGGCCGTCTTCACGCCGCTGGGCGTGGGCACTTCGGCGGGCTACGGGGTGAATTCCTTTACGGTGATACCCACGCCGGTGCTGGCTACGCTGAGCCCCGGCTCGGGCCCGGTGAGCACGGTGCTGCGCGTGACGGGCACCGCCCTGACCGGGGCCACGGCTGTAACCTTTACCAGCGGCGGCGGCACGGCCACGCCGGCCGCGGCCGGCTTCGTGGTGGGCGGCAGCACGGGCATCACCAACGTGCGGGTGCCCGCTACCTTGGCCGTTGGGGCCTACACCCTGACCGTGACCACGCCCGGGGGCATCAGCAATGGGCTAGCTTTCACGGTGGTGGCGGTCACGGCCACCAAGGCCCCGGGCGCTGCGTGGGCCCCGGCGGTGTACCCCAACCCGGCGCACGCGGCCTTCGCCGTGCGGGTGCCGGCGGTAGCGGGGGCGGCCACGGTGCGGGCCACGCTGGTCAACGCCCTGGGTCAGGTGGTGCGCCAGCTCACGGCGGCCCTGCCGGCCGGCGGCACCACGCTCGCGGTGGAGACGGCCGGGCTGGCGGCGGGCGTGTACAC
>JAYULN010000681.1:0-18036 GCA_043763525.1 Hymenobacter sp. | reverse complement strand
GGTGAGCTGGCCGTAAGCCCCGTATTCGTAGTTACGGATGCGCTCGCGGTTATCATCAGCGAAGAATTTACCTTCCGAGCCGAGGCGGTATTCGCGATAGGCCCCACCTGCGGTAAAGTCGGTGCCGGTTTTCGAGAGGACAAAGCTGTGCTGGGCGCTGATATCGCTAATAAACGAGTTGAAGTTTTGCTGCGCGCCCAAGATGGGCCGGTCGTCGTTGATGAGGCGGGTGCGCTGAGTGGCAAAGCGCGGGTCGGAGGGTTGCAGCTGGGAGGCGGCAGCAGTGGCCTGAGCGGCGGCCAGGGCGGCGGCGGGGGCCAGGTTCCGCGTGCGGGCCTGGTTGTAGGCTTGGTTGTAAGCGCGGAAATACTGGTCGGCGTAGCTCGTGCTGCCGCCATCTACGATGGGGCCGGTGAGCATCAGGCTCGCGAGCCGGCTAAACTCGTAGGTGCCGCCAGTAAAATCCTCGGTCGAATAGGCCCGGATGAAGCCCTTCGCGCTTTTCAGCTCGACCCGGTACTGGTTCGTGCCCAGGTCTTTTACGCGGAAGCGGCTCAGGTTCTGGTAAGTGGCCGTGCCCACGCCGCGCTTGGCTTCCACGGTTAGCTTCAAGTCGTCATTAATCAGGTACGACAACGCTCCCTGCACGCGGTACGACCTGGTTTGCTGGTCGTCGGCAACCAGCTCCTGCTCCGTGAAGCCGGGCATGTACACGGTTTTGCCGTAGAGCTCGGGGTCGACGGTGTAGCCCGGCGTGTTCTGGGAGGACGAGTACACCCGGCTGAGCTCGCCGTAACGGTTCACCGCGTCGTACCCCAGCGGCGACCCTGCGGGGTTGACCGAATTGCGGGCCGTTTCGTAGTCGTCGGCAACCCAGTCGTTTGCTTTGAACACGCTGCCATTCAGTTTAAAAGCAAATTTATTGCCCAGCTTTTTGGCGTAGCGCAGCTGCCCGTCGAGCAGGTTTCGCTCGCCGCCGCGCAGGCGTACGCTCAGCCCTTCGTACACGAACGGGTCTTTCGAGTTGAACAGCACCACCCCGCTCAGGGCGTTCGAGCCGTAGAGCGCCGAGGCCGGGCCGTGGATGATTTCGATGCTTTCCATGTCCAGCTCCGGAATGCCCACCAGGTTGCCGGGGCTTAGGTTCAGGCTCGGCAGGGCCGTGTCCATGTAGTCAACCATCTGAATCACGCGTTCCGACCGGGCCGTATTGAAGCCCCGGGTGCTGACTGAAGTGAAGAGCATGGAAGCCGAATTCACATCAATGCCGGGCAGGGTGCCCAGGCCCCCCAGCACTTCCGGGGTGCTGAAGCGCATAATCTGCTGGGCCGATACCTTGTCGATGGTCACCGGGGCCCGGGCGATGCTTTCTTCCACGCGCGAGGCGGCTACCACCGTCGCATTGAGCATTACAAGGCTTGGAATCAGGTTAATGGTTAGCTCATTGTCGGTGGGCTTAAGCTGAACAGTCTGCGACTCGTAGCCGATGTAGGAAATCACCAGCTCCACCGGGCCCTTGTCCGCGTTCACATTCAGCCGGAACAAGCCGACCTCGTTGGTGCTGGTGCCCGCAAACGAGCCCTTAATGAAGATGGTGGCACCCGGCAGCGGCTCGCCGGCGTTGGTCAGCACAACGCCAGTAATGAATTTCTCCAGTACTACCGCACCGGATTTGGGCAAACGGGGCGCAGTGAGGGCCCAAGAGCAGCCCATGGGTTTGGCCAGAATGGCTGGTGCCATCAGCAAAGCCGCGGGCACTAACATAACAGAGATGCGATTCATTGAAAAACAAAAAAGGTGTAAAATGCGTTCAGATGGAGAATGTTTAACAAGGTAAAACAGCGAGGGAACCAAGCACTAAATGCCGGAGTCGGGTGGCGGGATAGGGGGCTGAGAGAATGCTGAGATTATGGAAGCAATACTGCGGCCATGCTCGTGCGGCTAGCCCGGAGCATGCACCTGCCGTCTGACATCCACCGGACTCCCGAGGCGGCTTTACGTTCTCCGAAATGTCTACCTACCAGGACTTCTTTTGGCGTTAATGTGCGTGAACAACGTACAGGGTGCTGTAAACAACGCAAATGCGTATGTCGGTGCCGCGCGGCCGGCTGTGGGCCAACGTCCGCGCCCTGTCTGAATGAGGACTGTCTCGTCCGGGAATAGGTTGACAGCTTTTCCAAAAGGTGTCATGAAAACCGAGTTTAAACCGTGTGCGCGGCGTAGTCAGCGCGATTACAGTTTGCCCTTTTAAATTGGCCGTGTTGGGCGAAGTCGGCCGCGGGGAGCTGAGGATGAACAAGCCCAGCGGCGCTACGGCATTCAGGGCCGCAGCACGGTGCTGAGCTGGTGCCGACGCTATGCGACGCATTTCGCAACTTTTCAGCAGGCCGGGCCCACTTCTCCCGGCACTGCCCCTGCCGTGGAGCCGACCCCGGAACAGCGCCTCAAGCAGTTGGAAACTACCCTGCGTGAGCAGAAGCGCCAGTACGAAAAGCAGCTAAAAGATGCCCAGGACCTGAATTTATTGCTCCGCACCACGCTACAGGTGGAGGTGGAGGACCACGGCATCCGGCTGCCAAAAAAGTCTTTTCAGCGGCCGTTTCCCAACTGGCGAACGAAAAAAGACTAGGCGTGCAGCGCAGCTGTAATTCTCAAAGACGAATTCCTCTTTGTCCTGCCCGATGACCTGGCCCAAGCCCGCTTACTCGTCGACCAGGCGGTCCACCTCTGTAACGAGGAGCGGCCCCACACGGCCCGGAATTACTTAACTGCTGTTACGCGGTAGGTTGTAGCGCGAACGGTGTAGTTCGCGCTACAACCCCAGCGGCGCTTCAACCAAAGCACTGCGTAACAGCCATTACTTAACCCCCAACCAAATTCATCAGCAAGGAAAAAGCCCCGCCGGAAAATCCGAGCGGGGCCCTTGCCTTATTCCTGTCAACGTTTAGCCGGACGGGACACACCCGAAGTTTACCATGCCAAGCAACTCGACTCGTGGCGGCCGTGGGCCCGGATACCGTCAGGTGTCGCTTGGTGCGCCCTTGGGCTAGGCTGGGAAATTGCTCCTGGTCGAACGGTTACGCCACCAGCCGTGGCCAACTCTTTGCCGTCGACAACGGGAGCTATTTGTCCAATATGTCCGCGAGCAAGTTATCGTCGATTCCAGGCATGTAGGCACTGGCAAATGTGGCTCCGCTGATAACGATTGTGACGATGACAGGGGCGGAGGTGTTTGGCCGGAAAACTGGCGCAGAAGTAGTGCTATTGTAAAATACGAGTTCGGCTGGTATCAGCGATGCTAAGGTTCCGTTTATCACTGTATCAAAGCCGGAGCCGCCGGCAGCGAGGGCGTAAGGAACGGTGCATTGTGGGTTTTCGTCGGCCGTCTTGCTGAGAGAAAACAGCGCTGTCCGCTTACTTCCCGCTAGTGAAGAGTCGTAGCGGCACAGCGCCACGTTGACGGAATTGGTAGTGACCCCCATTGTCGGTTCGGCAGTTATGCTACCCGTATGTGGGGCATTGACAGCTTGCAACTTACTTTTATTCGGAGTGAACATATCCTAAATGAGCTAACTAGACGGTCTTACTACATGGTCTCGCTGGATGGCACGCGGCGTGCTGTCATCAAGGTGCTGGTTGAAGCCCCTTACTGAGTTCCAGGCTGAGGCCGCAGAAATTTGGAACTTCCCGGCCATTGGGACCACGGCCTGGCTGGTCGGAGAGCCTTCCAACCCAGGCAGGGCCAGAAGCAAAGCCAATTTTCGCATCTGGGGCCAGTGGCTGTAGAGATGTCTATTACGGAAGGCAAAAACTTGAACAAAAGAAAGATGAGAGTGACAAAATACGTCTTGAGTTGCGCGAACCGGTTGCGCCGACCTCGGCTGCCAACGCAGGGCCGAATGCTGTACACTAGTTAACTAAAAAATACTGACATCTACTATTTTTCAAATGTGTAGGCATTTAGATTACTTAATTGTAGAAAGGATGTAAATGGCGTTCAGGACTGCGTGAGCGGCAGCGGAGTGTATGTGGATGCCCACGGCGCTGGCCCAACAGCCCCGAGCCACAGACCCCGGGCGCAACCTTTTGCCCCCGGCTCTACTTACGGTTTTCATCAATGCCCCGAATTCTCCGCGTGCGCGGACACGGCCGGGTTCCGCGGCGATGAGGCATGTTCCTACCCGTACATCTTTTGCGTTTTTTATGGAACTTTATCATGTTGCCCCCCTGCCCTGATGCGACCGTCCGCATCCTCTTGATTGAAGACGAGGCCGTGCTAGCCCTCGACCTGAGCGGCCTGCTGCAAGCCGAAGGCTACCAGGTAGTAGGCATTGCCGATAACGGCCCCGCCGCCCTGGCCCTCTACCAGGCCCACCCCGTTGATTTGGTGCTCTGCGATATCCACATTCAGGGGCCCTGGGACGGCATCGAAACCGTGCGGCGGCTGGCGAGCGCCGGGCATCCCGTACCGGTCATCTACCTCTCCACCCATGCGGACCGGGCCACCCGCACGCGCGCCCTGCAAACGCTGCCCGCCGCCTACCTGCTCAAGCCCGTTACGCCCGACGGCCTACGCGTGGCCATCGAACTGGCCCTGCACGCGCTGAACTGCCGGCTGGCCGCCGCCGGGGCACCCGTCCAACCACTGCCCGCCCAAACGCCGGCCGGTGTACCTCCGGCCGGAGGTACACCGGCCGGGTTCGGCCCCGAGCCCGTGCTGCGCCTGGGCGAGACCATCTTCATCCGCCACAACTACCGGTTTGTGCGGGTGCTGCTGGCCGACATCCTGCTGCTGCAGGCCGACAACACCTACACCCTGCTGGTAACCCAAACCCAGAAATACGCCCTGCGCCTCCCCATGGGACACCTGCTCCAACGCCTCGACAACCGCCAGCTCGTACGCGTGCATCGCTCCTACGCGGTCAACATCGGCCGGGTCCACTCCTTCACCGACCAGGAGCTGACCCTGGCCAACCAGACCATCCCCCTCAGCCGGCAGTACCGCAACGACTTCCTGCGGCAGTTCGCCACTCACTAAGAGCCTATTCGAATAGGCTCTAAGGGCGGGGGCCGAACGGCAAAACTTAAGGCGTAGCTTTTCAGCAGGCTCATCCTCCTTTCGCTTGGGGAGGATGAGCCTGCTATACTGGACGCGAAGTGGTTTGCGGCAACGAGGTAGCGACGCGACGCGAAGGGTCGTGGCGCTGCCTCTGGCGGCCGGTTTTCTAATTGCCCTTCGTAACGAGTGTAACGGGCCGGCGCGGGTTGGTTCGAGGCCGGGCACAGCCCGCTCGTGGCAGCCTTGCGGTTGGCCCAGGCCACGAAGCGGCCCAAAGGCAGCGGCCGGGGGCTGCTCGCGCAGTCATTTCCGGTATACCTGGGAGGCGAGTTTGAGGAGGCCGTTCAGGGCAGGGAGCAACCCTGGTGCTGCGGCGCAGGCCCGTGTGCTGGCGAGCCTGGGCAACACCTGCGGCACCCGCCACGATGTGGTGCGCGCAACCCGCTTCTTCCATCTGGCCCTGGCCCTGGCATCGCGGCGTTGGAAGCGCGGACCTGCGGGGCGTTTGGCGGCATCGCGGGCCAACAGCGGCTCAGCGCCCTGCTAAATCGGCCTGACTGGTTTTGACCGGCGTGGTTTTCCGAGCCGGCCTATTGCGCCATTTTTTCCCTGCCGTAGCAGTCATTCTTTAATTAGTACCATTTTAACCGATTGATAAACGCAGAGAAAATATTGTCGGAAATTATATATCTACATTTAAATTATCTTGATGATAACCTGTAGCTTTGTCTGATAGGGCCGACCCGTTGCCTGCTCCCGAAAAAAAGCATTTCTCATTGGACCGCTACTCCTGGCAAGGCGGTTTTACCCAAAGCCAGACTGCCTGAATCACCGCGCTAAAGCCCCTGTTTTAAGTGGTGGGGCCGTAGCCCGTGCATGGGCTCATCTAATCATGAAACTCCTGAATAAACAGGCCATTATGGCCGCATACTGGCGGTTTTTCGGGATTTTCCTGGTGCTGATGGCGAGCTTAATGCTGCTGATATTTCTGTTTTTGAACACCCTTACCCAACAAGTTCAGCAGCTCAGTGCCCACAAGGTGAGCTACGCCGACGTGCTGCTGACCCAACGGGAACTGGGGCAGCGGGTCGATTCGATTTACCGTCACCTGCGGCTCCTCAACACGGGCCTCGTGCGCTCCGACCGGGTGCTGGAGAAACGCATCGTGCGCGAGAGCAACAGCCTGACACTGCTGCTGGTAAAGACACGTTCGAAACGGGGCCCTCACGTGGTTTTTTACAAAATATCGGGGCTCGTAACTGAGATTCTGCGGGTGCAGGATTCCGTCCGCACGGCGGAATTGCGGGGCCGCGGTCTCCGGGAAGAACTTAACGAGTGCCAGTTAGGCACGCGCTCCAGTCCTAAATAACTCACTGATTATGGCCAAGGCTGATTTGTCGGGTTCGCGCATGAGCGAACGGCGGATAATGCTCATCTACCTGCTCTCCGCCACCATTGGGTTGACGGGCGTGGCGGGCTGGGTGCTGGCACGCACCTGTGGCTACCCGGCGGTGAGCGCCCGGTACATGGCCAGAAAAATGGACCGCGAACAGCATTTGTTTGACCAGCAGCGCGAATACGTGGAATTGCTCGACTCGACGCACGCCGCCATTACCGCCTACCACTCCGACGTGACGGCGGTATTCATCGAGGAGGACATTGAAGAGCAAATCCGGGGTATCCGGCACCTGTACACGGCCAACGACAGCCTGCTGCTGTACCGGTCGTTCGACCAGGCCGCCAATTTTTGCCAGCTGATGTACAAGGCCAAGCAAGTCCTGTCGAGCAAGAAATATAACGCCGCACTGTTTGCCAAGCGGCTGGACGACTGCCAGGTTGGCTACCATGTGCCCCCGGCCAACGCAGTCGCCGCGTCTGCTCAAGCCCCCCGCCCATGACCGCGTTCCCATCCCGTAAATGGAGCCTGACCGCCGGCACCTTTCTGGCGCTGGGGGGGCTGTTGCTGCTGCTGTTGTACCTGCACGGCCGCAGGGTTGTGCTTTTTGCGCACGCCGGCCCCCTGGTGCTCACCGCCGGCGAGCCCCTGGCCTACGCCGACAGCTCGGCGGTGGCCACCAACTGGCGCTGGGAGTTTGGCCAGGGCAGCCAATCGCGGCAGCAGAAGGGGGTATTTCGCTACCCGCGGGCCGGTACCTACCTGGTGCGCCTCACGGTAAATAACCGGTTCGTGCGCACGTTCCGGGTGCGCGTGAAGCCCCACCAGCTGCCCCCGGCCCCGTTGCGGCTGGTGGGGCCCAGCGAAGGCTACCAGGACGAAAAGCTTACTTTCCAGGCCTTTGGCCGGCCCGCCAGCAAATACAGCTGGCAGTTTGGCGAGAGCGGGCACGCGGATGCGGGCGAGCCAACGGTCATTTACGCCTACACCAAACCCGGCACCTACGTGGTGGAGCTGCGCACCGATGCCCTCGCCCCAATCCTGCGGCATACCGTCCGCATCGTGCCCCGCCTGGGCACCTTCAGCCCCCGGTCGCCCCCCCCAGGCGACAACATCCGGGGGTACCTGCAACGCATTGCCGACGGCCAGCAGGTGAACCGGCAGTACCTGTATTTGCTCAAGGAGTACCTGTGCGGCCAGGCCAGCGTGCCCGTGGTGGTGGGCGAATTGCCCCCCCGCGACTTTTATACCTATTGCATGAACCTACAGTTTGACCCCGGCTGGACCATCGACTCGGTGGCGCTGGAACCGCCCACCGGGTCCGGCTGCGTGCGCAAGCTCACCGTCGTTCAGCACAAGAACCCATGAGCCGCATCCGGACCTTTCTCTTGTTGCTGTGCTGGGCCGCCGGGATGGGAGGCTGGTTCAGCCTGCCCGCCCGGGCGCAGGCATCGGTGCCGAAGCCCGCGCTGCCGGCCGCGCCGCCGGCTGGGGCGGTTCCGACGTTCGCCGTGCTGCGGCGGGAGCCGGCCGGGCTCCCCGCGGCCGCCGTGGTGGGGCCGGTGCGGGCCGACGGGGAGGCCCCGGGCCGCATGGTGCCCTGGGTGGTGTATTCCGACCGCGACAATAACCCCACGTACCGGCAGCCCACCCTGGGCCCGGGGTTCCGGAAGCTGCGCTTTCGGGAAGCTTTTTACGTGTTGGGGGAGCACAAAGGCTTTCTCCAGCTGATTCGCTACAACCCGACGCTAAAGGTGGGGGCAGTGTACGCGGCCCGCCTGCTGAGAAGCCGCAAAGAGGCTGTGTACGTCGGCTGGGTGCCCAAAGACCAGCTGCTGCTAACCGGCCGGGCCACCCGCGACTCGGCGGGGGCCCTGCCCACGCTCTACTGCCCGGCCCTGGCCAGCAGCCGGGTGCTGCGCAACGCCAAGCGGTTTCTGCACCAGGACAGCCTGCGCCTCTTTAGCCAGCCCGAGCTAACGACCCCCCGGCACGCGTACCTGAAGCTCTACGACCTGGCCTACGTATATAAGTTTACGGCCGACGGCCGCGCGGCACTTCTGGGGGCCACCACCTGGCTCTCGGCCGACAGCGTGGCCGCAGGGCTGCTGGGCTGGGTGCCCACCACCGCCCTGCAACCGGTGGGGCAAGGCCTGTTTCTGGAAACCGATACGGTGCATACGGCCGGCGGCCTCCCCCCCGTATACGACACTCCGGCGCTGGCCCGGCAACCCCAGCCGAACGATTCGGCTGCCCGCGCTCTTGATCCAATCCTGCCCGACTTTTCGGCTTTTCCGGCCGTGGCCTGGGCGGGCTCCGGCTGCCGGTTTCCGGTGCTGCAAACGTGCGGCCGGGGCACCGCGGCCCCGGTGTGGCAACTGGGGCAGCTGGCTCCGCTGCTCGAAAGCAACAACTTCGTTCTTGGTGTAGACGGCAACCGCATTACCCGCCAGCAAGTTGCCGGCTGGCGGGCCCAGTCCCGCATCTACAACCTGGTGTATGTGCTGGAAGACAGCCCCGCCATGCGGCCGGTCTGGGGCGACGTGGTTAATGCCGTGCAGGCCACCGTGAGCCAGTTCAACAGCGCCACCCGGCCCGGCGAGTACCGCGTGGGCCTGGTGCTCTACCACCAGACCATGGTAACCGTGAAAGGAGCCCCCCGCCTCAACCAGTACCTCTCGACGCAGCCCCTGACCCGCGACCTGGCCCGCGTTATCGACCTGCTGAGCCAGCGCAAACCGCCGGCCACCGCCACCGCCACCGCCCATGGCAACCAGCCCCTTGCCATGGGCGTGCAACGGGCCCTGCGCCTGCTGCAAAACCACCCTGCCGAAAATAACCTGGTGGTGCTGGTGGGCATCACGGGCGACGGCCAGCCCATGGCGCGGCAACCGGCCCTGCGGGCCGCCCTGCGTGCGACGGAAGCCCGGCTGCTGTCGTTTCAGGTGGCGGCCCCGACCGATACCATGGCCAACAACTTTGTGTTGCAGTCGCGGCAGCTGGTGCTGCAAGCAGCCCTGGAAGGGGCGCAAGCCAAGCGGGCCCGCCTGGCCAGCACGGCGCTGGTGGTGGCCCCGCCCGCCTACAACCTGCAGCTGGGAACCCAGAACGTGTACCGGCTGGCGTTTCCGAAGCAAAGTATGGTGCCCGGCTGGGTGGTATTTCCACCCAAAAACCAGCACCTGCCGCTGAGCCTGCTCGTGGCTACCACCGACAGCCTGCTGGCCCAGCAGCGCCTCGATGCCCGCCAGGTGCAAACGGCCCTCGACCAGGCCTTCGCCGCCATGCTGCCGCTGCGCAGCCGCCTCAACCCGCAAGTGAACCAGACGTTGCATGCGCGCGCCGAGCCCCCGGTGCCCTCGCTTCGGCCCGACCTCTTTGCCCTGCGGGGCTACCCGTTCTACCGCCAGGTATACACGCGGTTAGTGCCAGCAGACGGCGCGTTCCGGCAGTGGCGGCTGGTTACCGCCGACTCGTACGAAGCCCTGGGCCACTGGCTGACCCTGCTGGCGGCCGACGGCCTCGACCCCACCCACCGGCTCGACCGCTACCAACTGGCCGGGCGTTTCCGGCAGCTGGCCCGGTACGCGGGTACTGCCCCCACCGATAGCACCACCCTGGCGCAGGCCCTGGCCCAGCTGCTGGGGTTGCCGGCCCGGCACCCGCTGCTGCACGCCCTGCGCCTGCGCCAGCTCATTGTGCCCGGCGGGTTGCCGACCGGCACCTGGGCCGAGCTGCTGTACCTGATGCGCGAACGACGGGATTTCTACGCCCGGGTACCCACCTTTCCCAACGGCCGCTTCACCTCCAACGGCTACCCCTACTACTGGCTGAGCGAAGACCTGTTTCGCTGATTCCGATAGGTTATTTTCTGTTTTTCTCCTCTTTTTTAGTCATGGCCCCAACTCTTCTATTGCCCGATGTTATTCAAAACGCGGTTCACGTGGCCAAGGCCCTGGCCCGCGATTACCGCAACGAGCGCTACTCGGCGGCCCACCTGCTGCGGGCGCTGCTGCAGCCGGAGGCCCCCGGGGCGTCGCTGCTCGAAGCCCTGCGCAAGGACGTGGCCTTCCTGCGCGAGTGGGCCGAAGTGCGCATTGAGGGGTTGCCGCGGCTGCCGTTTTCGCCCACCGAACTCAGCGGCGACGAATCCGTGACCCGCGTGCTGGAAGAAGCCAACCTGATGCGCATCCGCCTCGGGCTCGACCAGCTGCACGTCATCTGCGTGCTGGCCGCGCTAAGCAAGCCCAACGTGGGCTTCCTGCCCGAGCAGCTCCGCTCCCTGCCCCTGCAGGAGGACGACCTGCTGGCCAGCTTCCTGCGGGAACTGGCCCCCGTGAAGCCGACCGAGGCCGCCGCGGTGCCCGCGGCCGGGGCCGGCGGCAACTTGCTGGCCGGGGTGAGCCCCACCAGCGTGCTGCACAAGTACTGCCGCGACAAAACCGCCCTGGCCCGCGAGGGCCGCTTCGACCCCATTATTGGCCGCGAGCGCGAGCTGCGCCTCATTATGGAAATTCTGGGCCGGCGCAGCAAGCCCAACGTCATCCTCACCGGCGACCCCGGCGTGGGCAAAACGGCCCTCATCGACGGGCTGGCCCAGCAGCTCGTAGCCGGGGCGGTGCCCTACTGGCTCACGGGGGCGGTGCTGCTCGAGCTCGACCCCAGCGCCCTGCTGGCCGGCGCTTCCTACAAGGGCGAAGTCGAAGACCGGCTCAAAAGCATTCTTAAGGAGGTTAAGCAGTTTGAGCGCTGCATTCTTTTCATCGATGAAATTCACGTGCTGCTCGACCCCAAGGGCGCGGCCGGCAACGGGGCCGCCAACCTGCTCAAGCCGGAACTGGCCCGCGGCGAGCTCATTCTGGTGGGAGCCACTACCCGCGAAGAATACCGCAAGCTGATTGAGCCCGACCAGGCCCTGAGCCGTCGCTTCGAGCTGCTCAATATCGAGGAGCCGTCGGCGGGCGTGGCCGAGCGCATGCTGTACGGGCTGGTGGGGGCCTACGAGCAGCACCACACGCTCACCGTGGCCGACGACGTGGTGCCCGAATGCGTGCGCCTGGCCAAACGCTACGTGAAGGACCGCCGCCTGCCCGATGCGGCCCTCGACCTGCTCGACCGCACCATGGCCGCCATTCGCACGGTCACGGCCATTGCCAGTACCGACCTGGCCAGCTTCCGCCAAACCCTCGACGAGTGCGTGGCCGCCGAACTCACCCCGGCCGAACGGCTGCAGGAGTACCACTGGCTCGACCAGCAGCTCCAGCACCAAACCAGCCCCGTGCTCATGGGCCAGTGGCAGCCCGCCGACGAGCCCGCCGACGTCGCCTCGCCCGAGGCCTTTCTGGCCGGGCTCACCGCCAAGCTCAACTTTTTGCAGCAGCTGGCCAAAGTGCGCCAGAAGCACGTGACCAAAACGGACCTCGCGGCCGTGGTGGCCTACAAAACCGGCATTCCGATGGGCAAGGTGCAGGAGCGCGAAAAGGAAAAGCTGCTCACCATCGAAGACCACCTGCGCCAGCGTGTGGTGGGCCAGGACCACGCCCTCAAGGCCTTGTCCGATGCCATCCTCGAATCGCGCAGCGGCCTGCAAAAGGCCGGGCAACCCATCGGCACCTTTTTCCTGCTCGGGCCCACGGGCACGGGCAAAACCGAGCTGTCCAAGTCGCTGGCCGAATTCCTGTTCAACGACGAGCGCGCCATGATTCGCTTCGATATGTCGGAGTTCAAAGAAGAACACGCCGCCGCCTTGCTCTACGGCGCCCCTCCCGGCTACGTGGGCTACGAGGAGGGCGGCCTGCTGGTGAACCGCATCCGGGAGCAGCCCTACGCCGTGGTGCTGTTCGACGAGATTGAAAAAGCGCACCCGTCCATCTTCGATGTCTTCCTGCAAATCATGGACGAGGGCCGGCTGAACGACAAGCTGGGCAAGGAAGGCGACTTCTCCAACGCGCTGCTCATCTTCACCTCCAACCTCGGGAGCGAGTGGGTGAGCGAACAATTCCAGCAGGGCCGCATTCCGCACTCCCAGCAGCTGCTGGAGCGCATGAGCGGGAGCTTCCGACCCGAGTTTCTGGCCCGCATCACCGAAATCGTGCCCTTCGGGCCCATCGGCGAGCAGCACGTCGTGCGCATCTTCGCCATTCAGCTGCAGCAGCTCACCGAGAGCCTGCACCGGCAGGGCATTCGTCTGGAGGTAAGCGACGAGGCACAACGGCAGCTGGCCCACAGCGGCTACTCCCCGCAGTACGGGGCGCGGCCCCTGGCCGGGGTTATCCGCAACCGGCTCCGACGCCCCATTTCACGCATGATTATCGCCGGCGAGCTCACCGCCGGCCACGAATTAGCGGTTGACTGGTCGGCCAATGGTGAATTAGTTTGGGCCATTCATTTGGAGGCAACCGAATCAGATAAATTTCCCTTGGAAATAATCAATAAAACAAAATTAGTCAACTAACTAAATCTCTAATCTACAGTGTTTTACACAAAAAACAAAATTATTATATGTGTATATGTGCAATATCATTAATTCATACTATCTTGCCTCTACTTAATCACTAATCGTTTCTCACTCCTCTCAATCAACTTACGTACATGTTTGAATTTGAAATTGGCGGCAATGAAGTACAGCCCGGAGCCAGTGAAGGCATCAGCGCCATCGCGTTCAATCGCTCGCTCCTGGCGCTGCAGTTAACCAACGAGGAACCTTCCTCTCCCAAATTAGTCGAAAAGCTCAAAACGGTGGGTGCGGTCTTTGCCGAATTCAAACCCAATGTTCAGGTTGAATTCGAGGACGATAAAGGAGCAGTCGTGAAAGAAGTGCTGCACTTTACAAAACTCTCGGATTTTCAAGTGAATAGCTTGAATGTCAATAGCGAGCAGTTGAGAACTCTGGCCGGGCAACAAAAAGAGTATGACCAGATAACCAAGCGACTGCTGGGCCACCGGTCCATGCAAACGGCGCTTGACAACCCCACCTCCAAAGCGGCACTGCTTGAAACGCTGAAGGCCCTGATTGTTGAACTGAGCTAGCGCAAGTTCCCTTTTTCCTCCCCCGGTTTTTCCATTTCACCTTATTTAACTCTATGCCCACCCCCACTAAATCCGACAGTGCGCTGAGCAGCCCCCCCACTGCGGTTGCGGCTGCTCTAACCAACGCTCCAGCCACCCCGGTTGCGCTACCAGGCCTCAGCGTCCTGGAAACGTATGGTGGCTTCGCGTTTATCGAAAGCTTTATCGAGGGCATCGAAAACGTGAGTCCCGAGCGCAAGGCCCGCAAAAGCATTTTCATGACCGATGAAAGCCGCAAAACGGACCGCGCCTTGCTCAAGCAAAAGCTTAGCCTATGGGTTGAACTGCTGGAAGGTAGTGAGAACAGGGCCGAAATGCTCGAAAAAAACAAGCAGCGAGCGGAGTTGGCCACGGTGCTCTACAAAAAGAACATGCTGCGGGCGTTGACGGCCTCGCGTAATCTGGAACGTAATTATCGGGCCTTGTCGATGTTTTACTCAAACACCGAGTCCGATAAGGTTGCCAATGTTACCATCCTCAACGCGTCGCTGGAGCAACTCACCGACCTCGACAACCCTGTCTTTATCGATAAGGTGGCCAAGGAGTTCAAACAGAACTACGACCGGCTGGACATGCGCACCAATTACTCGCTGCTCGTGGTACCCGGCTACATGCGCACCAACAAAATTCTGGAGCGGTGGGCCAAGCTCGCGCATGCCAACAAGGCGATGCTGGTGACCGACTTTGCGGACCTGGAGAGCTCGGAAGATGCCGTGGACCTGTTCCAAGCGGCCGATATGGCCGGGGGCGACATGTATCGTTCCAACGTCATCATGGCCTGTAACTGGCTCGCTGGCCGCGGCCGCGAAGGTGGCGTGGGCGAAGAAGAAGACCTGTTTGTGCCCCCATCGATGGCGCTGGCTGGCAAAATCTACAGTACGCTAATGTCGCAGGTGACGGCCGGTAAAACCCACGGAGGCCTGAACGAAGTGGACGGGGTTCGTTTTCCGCTGCTGAAAAGCGAGCTGTCCAGCCTCGACCGGCTGGGACTGGTGCCGATGGTGAACGAGTACGGCAAGGTGATGGCCTTCTCGGCCAAAACCCTCTTCAACGGCTCCAGCATCGGGTTGCGTACCTATTCGGTGGTGCGGGTGTTCGACTACATCGCCAAGGTGCTGTTTGATTTCCTGAATCGTCGGGCGTTTGAAAACTGGAACTCGCAAATTGAAGGCGACCTGCGTCGGGAAATTGTCAATTTCCTCGACAGCGTGAAAGGACCCTCGAAGCTAATCAGTCAGTTTAAAATTATGCGCTTCGAGCGCGATGACGCCGTCAAAGACAAGATTTACCTCGACATTCGCCTCACGCCCTATTTCCCGTCGAAAAGCTTTGTGGTCCGGCTTGACGGCCGTAAAGGAGACGACACCGAAAGCCCAACCTGGAACTCCGATTACGCCGAGGCAGAGGTCGCTGCCTAACCGATAAGTTGCCTCATTTTCACCTCATTTCACCCCATAACCAACCACAATACCCATGGCACAAGATACGGCATACAACGGAAAACTTACAATAGGCACAAAAGTCTTCCAGATTAATTCCTGCGACGTTGACTTTCATCGCAATGTTGGTCCTGACGGACGCCCGTCCTCTACGATTTACGGCGGTAAGATTGTGCTCACCGCTCCGATATCGAAAGAGGAAGAGTTGGCAAAAATGATGTTCAACGCGTCGAACAAGAACATCGACGGCAAGATTGAAGTTTGGGAAAGCGGTGGCGCGGAGGGTATTTTTCGGACCATCACTTTTACCAATTCGTTCTTTGCCAACTACCGGGAAGTTTTTGACGTGAACGGCGGTAACCCCTTCGTCTGCGCATTCACCATTTCGGCTGAAACAATCTCCGTCGGCTCGGCTAAGTTCGATAACAAGTGGCCATTAACCAGCTAATCCTGGGTTGCTTTCTCAGCAGCCAGGCGTAAACCAACCTAGGAATACACCTGGCGGCGGCTTCGTCCGCACAAACAAATACCCCGGCGACCGCCTCTGTCGCCGGGGTATTTGTTTGTGCGGACGAAGCCCCGATTCAACGGCGCGGATGCGTTGGCCCACCCGCCAACAAAGCCGCGCCGGCAGCCGGCGGCCGCCGCTGGCCCGGTGGGGTCGCCTCAGAAAACGAAAGGAATGGCCCCCGTTAGGGCACGGCCGTTCGCTCGCTCGTTACAAGCGGATTGGCACAACGCGAAACGCGGCCCTTTCCGAACACCACCGAGCGGCTCGCCACCGCAGGCACTCAACTGGCACAAGCGCACGTCCCAGAAAACGGATTATCAGTTGCTTGTCGTCAGGCATCAGGCGGTGTGTTGGCACCCCGCTAGTTGCCAACCCCTCAATGCCCGGTGGCTTACTGGCTGGCTGATTCCACGAACACGCGCCGGGTTTGGCCGCCGCCGCGTACCACGTACACCCCGGCTGGCAGCCGGTGGGGCAGCGCCAGCTGGCAGGTACCCGAGAAGGGCACCACGGCGGCGGCAAGTCGTTGGCCCAGCAGGTTGTAGAGCTCCGCCGCTTGCCCCGGCACCAGACCCGCGACCTGCACCGAGGCCCGCGCCGGATTGGGCCACACCGAAAGCGCCGCCGCGCCGGAGCGCGGCACGGCGGCGGCAGTTACCACGACATTCCCCTGCTGGTAGGCCAGCTGCTGCAAGGCCACCGCCGCCGTGGGGGCGATGCCCAGCGCCACGGCCGCCAATTCGCCCGCTCCCAGGGTGCGCGGGTCCACGCCGGTGAGCTGGTAAAACAGGACGCAGGCGTTGAGGTAGCAGCCCCATTGGCTGGGGTGGTGGTAGTCGATGGCCCAGAGGTTGAGCTTGGCCGGGTCGGGGTTGTAGGGGTTCCGGGTGGCCGTGCCGGCGGCAATGGCCCGCAGCCAGGCATCGCCGGCCGGGGCCACGGCGGCGTAGCGGGCATTGCCGAAATAGGCGCGGTAGTAACCCCGGTGCAGGTCGGCCGTCATGGTGTCGACGGGCAGGCCCGAGTACGGCTGGCCGGGGGGGTAGGTGAGGTCGGCGCGGGCCCAGGTTTGGTAGAGGTACACCTGGGCCGTGGGGCTGGCCGTGTGAATGGCCTGCTCCAGGCGGGTAGCATAGTCGTAGAACACGGCCCGGCTGCCACCGCGGGCATCCGGAACGGGCCGGGTGCTCATTTCCTGCAACACCACCTTATTCCACCCCGGCTGGGCAATCACCGCGAGGGCATGGGTGTGATGGTATTGCAGCGAATTGCCGCTGATGGCTTCGAGGTGCACGTCGTAGGACAGCCCGGCCTCGTCGGTCATCTTTTTAAAAATGCCGGGGATGCCGCCCCAGGGCCCCGGCTCGCTGGCCACGTCCTCGTAGCGCGGGTTGGTTGAGGGCAGGCCGTAGTTTTCGTCCGTGATGGCCGCCGCATTGTAGTTGCGCACCGGCGCGTACTTGCCGTGGGTGAAACTATTGCCGACAAACAGGACCCGCGTTTGGGCGGCGGCCCCGGAGCCCAGGCCCCCGCAGGCGAGCGCCAGCCAGACCAGCCACCGCGCGGCCAGCGGCAAAATTCGAAAACCCATGGGAGAGTAGTGGTTTTGGTTAGGCAGGCAGCGAGTGCTTAGCAGCTGGTAAGTAGCAAGCGGCTTATCAGCAAGGCGCGTTGCCATGCCAGAGACTCAACGTGCGCTCTTGCCCCCTGCCCGGGCCGCTTACTTGTGGGTATTTTTCTCTACCTCTTCCAATGTTTTTCCTTCCTTGTAGTACTCTTTTTTCAAACCATTCAAGATGTCCTCTTGCCGGATGGCCCGCTTGCTCTGGGCCGCGCTCACAATGCAGGAGCGCAACACGTTGATGATGGCCCCCCCGGCAATGCTGTACTTCTCGGCGATAATGTCCAGGTTGACATCCTTGGCCAACTCGTACGGACCCTGGAAGGCCTGCTTCCACAAGCGGGCACGGCGGGTGGCGTTCGGGGCCGGAAAATGAATAATGGACTGAAACCGTCGCCCAAAGGCCGCGTCGATGTTGTCTTTCAGGTTGGTGGCCAGGATGATGATGCCCGGAAATTCCTCAATCCGCTGCAGCAGGTAGGCCACTTGCTGGTTCGAATGCTGGTCGTTGCCCGAGCTGTTTTCGGTGCGCTTGCCAAAGAGCGAGTCGGCCTCGTCAAAAAACAGAATCCAGCGCCGATTTTCGGCCATGTCGAACACGCGGCCCAGGTTTTTCTCGGTTTCCCCAATATATTTCGACACCACCATCGACAGGTCTATCTTGTACACGTCGAGACCCGTCGAATGCCCCAGCAGGCCCGCCGTGAGGGTTTTGCCCGTGCCGGGGGGGCCATAAAACAGCGCCCGGTAGCCCGGCTTGATGTATTTTTTGAGGTGCGGGTCCTGGAGAATGGTGGCGCTGTGCTCAATCCAGGTTTTAATTTCCAGCAGCTCGGTCATGATTTGGTAGTCGACGACCAAATCGTCCCATTTCATGGGCGTTTTAACCAGGCTGGCCGGGAAGTCGGGGCTGAAATTGGGCTTGCTGAACTCGCCGGTGGT
>JAYULN010000680.1:0-33485 GCA_043763525.1 Hymenobacter sp. | reverse complement strand
TCCCGTTCCGCCGGCGGAGCCGTCGGACCGGGACACGGACACGGACCTGGGAACCGCTGTAGCTGATATTGTGGGTCTAGGGCAGTTTTGAAGTCTTTGCACAGAATTAAAAGCTGATAATTCAAAGTTAAAGCTCAATAAATCTGGATTTTAACTTTTAACTCTCAACTTTTAACGCTGTATACCAATCTGGAAATTGCTCTAAGAGCCTATCCGAATAGGGCCCCGATGCCCCATACTTGCAGCTGCCGACCAATCTCAGCTTGAGGATTGTTAAATCCGGACTTTACAATTGCCGCATCAAAACCTGATAAAGGGCCAACATGCTCTCAATATCCCGTTTATCTACCAATTCATCGGGCGTATGCACATGGTCTTCGGGCGCGCCCACAAAGCACCAGTCCCAGGGCGCGGCGGCGTGTTGCAGCTCCTTGGCATCGGAGCCGCCGGAACCTTCTACTTCGAGCTGGTACGGAATGCCCGAGGCGGCCGCGATGGCCCGGATGCGGTCGACATAAGCACGGCGCGGGATGAGCGAATCGCGCAGAGAAATGGCGCAGCCCTGGCCGGCCAGCACGCCTTCGGTCACCCAGGTAATATCCGAAATCAGGGCTTGGCGCACGCCGTAGGTTTCGTAGATAAATTTGGCCAGGTAGGCCACCGAGCCGCCGCCGTGCTCTTCCCAGCAGGAAAAGGCGATGATGCCGTGTTCCAAGGTTTCGCACAAGCGCAAAGCATTCCACACGCCGAGACGGTTGTCGAGGTAGCAGCTCTGCACGGTGGTAGCAGTTTCGCGGAAGTCGCAGTAGAACGTGAGCTCGGTACCACGGTCGAGGTCGCGGTGGAACGCGTAGCCCAGTTCGCCCGTTTCTTCGTCAACCGTTAAAGTGCAATCTATCTCTCCTTGCGAATCCCTTCCGACCAACCGGTAGCCCGCCTCGGCCCGCGGACCGCCAATGCGAACCAGCTGCCGGCCATAGCGCACCGTGAATCCGATGCTGTCGAGGTGGGCAAACACGGCCGTGCGCGGCTGCCCAAACACGAGCAGCACGCAGTCCTGGAACCGGTCGTCGGCGATGATTTGGGGCTGATGCTGCCAGCTGGCCTCGTGCTGCCGCACATAATCGAGCACGAAACGGGCCAGGGCCGCCTCGTTGCCGGCGGGGGCCGGCAGGCGGCAAAGGGAATGAAGCAGTTGCATGGGCAAAGGAGATTACGCTCAAAGCTAGGGCAAAGTCCGTACTTTAGCAGGCCCGTTTACCCGGTTCAGCCATTGAGCGGGCAGCGGCTCGGGTCTGCTTTCTACTTTCATTTTATGCTGCGTTCGCTGTTTTGTGTCTGCTTGTGGCTCTTTTTTCTGCCGCTGACGGGCAGTGCTCAGACACCTGATACAATCCGAACGCTGCCGCCCATGCAAACGGTAGCCCTCGATACCGTGGGCGTGCTGCCGTCGGCCGTCGACACCAAAGGCTGGCTCCTGCTCGACAAAGACATTCAGACCGAGCTGGAAGGGGCGGTGCATAACATCTACAATTTCAAGTTCGACCGGGCCGAAAAACAGTTTCGCTCGTTGCGGCGGCGGTACCCCAACCACCCCATGCCGTATTTTTTGCTGGGGCTGAGCACGTGGTGGAAAATCATGCCCACCAACTTCCAGTCCACGCAGTACGACAAGCCCTTCTTCGCGTACATGGACACGGCCATCACCAAGGCCCAGAAGCTGTACGATGCCGACAACAACAACTACGAGGCCAGCTTCTTCCTGTCGGCGGCCTACGGGTTTGATGCCCGCCTGCACGGCGAGCGCCACGACTGGCGCAAAGCCACGATAAGCTCCCGCCGCTCGCTCAATTACCTCAAGAAAAGCCAGGAAGCGAACGGGCTGAGCCCCGAATTTCAGTTTGGGCAAGCCCTGTTCAGCTACTACGCCGTTTGGATTGGCGAAAACTACCCGCTGCTGAAACCCGTGTTGCTCTTTTTTCCCAAAGGTGATAAGAAGCTGGGCATGGAGCAATTGCGCCACGTGGCCGACAACGGCTTTTACACGGCCACCGAGGCCCGCGTCTACCTCATGCGCATCCTCAAAAATGAGGAAAACAACGCCGAAGAAGCCCTGCCGGTGGCCCGCAAACTGGCCACCACCTATCCCGATAACGGCTACTTTCAGCGCTTCTATTCCCTGCTGGCCTACGACCAGGGCGAGTTTGCCGAATGCGAGCGGGTAAGCCGCGAAATCCTCGATAAAATAAACAAGGGCCTGCCCGGTTACGAGGGCACCAGCGGGCGCTACGCCAGCTACTTCCTCGGCTACCTGATGCAGAACCGCTACCGCGACCTGGCCAAGGCCAAGGACTATTACCAGCGGTGCATCGTATTTGCCGAAAGCACCGGCGACACCTCCGGCGGCTTCTATTTATTCGCCAACGCCAATCTGGCCCGCCTGGCCGTAAAAGACAAGGACCTCGCCGCCACGAAGCGGTACTATGAAGTGGTGCTGGATAAAGCCGAACACAAATCGGACCAGTATAAAGAGGCTAAAACGTGGCTGAAGAAGAACGGGAAGTAATATGCTTGATTTAAAAGACTTACTATTAACCCCTTTGTACCTGGGCATTTTTTATTTAATTGCCTATGGGGTAAGAGCACGCTTTACAAATTCTTATACACGTCGTTATTTTATTCCAGCGCTTACCGTTAAATTCATTGGTGCAATTGCGTTGGGCTTAATCTACGAGTTTTATTATGGTGGAGGCGATACAACTAATTATTTTATTCACGCTTCGCTAATTAACCAGGCCTTTAGTGACTCTTTCCAAGCTGGCATGAAGCTATTGCTAACCAGCGGGGGCACATATGACCCACAAACGATTAAGTACACTGCCAATATGTTCTGGTATCAGGCCGGTTCAGCAGAATATCTACTCTCGCGATTTGCAGCAATTCTTGGGTTGCTCTGCTTCAATACTTATACCGTAATCGCGCTGTTTTTTGCCTTTATAAGCTTCACCGGTGTATGGGCGATGTATATAACCTTTGTTAAGATTCGCCCCCAGCTTTACAAGCAGCTGGCAATTGCCGTATTTTTCGTTCCCTCGGTTTTTTTTTGGGGCTCGGGCCTTATGAAGGATTCTATATGCCTGGGAGCGCTGGGCTGGCTTTTTTATGCCTTTTACAAAGGCACGATTCAGAAGCGCAGTATCCTGGCCTGCACACTTATTGGCCTGAGCGTAGCCTACGTGCTGGTTCTTATCAAAGTATATATTCTACTCTGCTTTTTGCCAGCCGCCTTGCTCTGGGTTTTCAATGAAAATAGTGCCCGAATTAAAAGCCCGCTGCTGCGCATAGCGGCCAAACCTGTTTTGATAGGCATTGGCACGCTATTAGCTTTTTACGCGGCCACTAACCTTACAAAGGGTGACGAAAAGTACGATATCGATAACATCGGCGAACGCAGTAGAATCGTATCAGAATACCTATATGAAACATCCGTTAAGCAAAATGGCTCGGCCTACACGCTGGGCGAGCAGGACGGAACCCTTTCGGGAATGGCTAAACTCGTTCCACAGGCCGTTGTCGTGACGCTGTACCGGCCTTTTCTGTGGGAAGTTCACAACCCGGTAATGTTATTGTCGTCACTGGAAGCGCTTATCTTTCTAGTATTCACGTTGCTTATCATTGTGCGCTCGGGGCTACTTAAAACATTGTCGCTGATTGCACGCACCCCTGCCCTTACGCTCTGCTTTTTGTTCGCGCTGACGTTTGCGGGTACGGTGGGCGTGGTTTCTAATAACTTCGGAACCCTCGTGCGCTACAAAATTCCGATGATTCCTTTTTATCTGGCTGGTCTCTATATCACACAGAGCATGAGCGTACCGCGCAAAAAAACGGCGGCGGTTGCCAAGGCAGCTCAGGGGCGCGGAGGGCAGCTGATGCCCGCGTAATACTTTTTATGGAGCCGATAAGCTACTTGGCTCGGTGTCGGTTACGCCAGTATTCGTCCAGTGTGGGGTGCGACCACAGGCGTGAGGTACCTTCGGGGGCGGCACGAAGCCGAATCGTCCCGGTAAGGGCCGTACGTACCGCATTTTTCAGCAGTGGCAAGCCGGCGATGAGCTGTAGCAGCGGATAAGTAGCAAACGTGTCTTCGGGACCGGGCTGAATCAGCGCTTGGGCAATGATGCCGCCGGTATCGATGCCCGCATCGACCAGATGCACCGACACGCCGCAGTGGGCCGCGTCGTTGTTGGCCAGGGCCCAGTAGCCGCCATGCACGCCCCGGTACAGCGGTGTGATACCGGCGTGGGTGTTGATGAACGGGCAGGGCACACTGGTCAGCACCCGCTTGGCGATAATGCGGGTGCCATTCACCACTACCACATCGGGGTTGAGCTCCTGCAAGGCGGCGATGCATTCGGGGTCGTTCACCGAAGTAACCCGGATGGTGCGGTCTGCCGGCAGGAGCTGGTCATTGAGGCCATGCGCTTGCTTGAGGGCGTACAGGCGGGCCTGCGCGGCCCGGCCCAGCGGCGCGGCCACCAGCAACTTGAACGCAATCTGGCCCAGCACGGTGCGCCAGCCCAGCTTCTCGGCCCGGCGCTTGAGCAGCTGCTGCTGGCTAATGGGCGTTTCGACGATGATGCGATGTACCCCGAATTCGGCATCCAGGGCGTGGAACAAGATATCCGTCGACTCGCCGGGGCCGGCCAACAGCACTATTTTCTTGGCAGCGAAATCGGGGGCAGCACTCATGCAACGGGAGCATTAGGAAGTGATTGAAGACGCGTAGCCACTTCGGCCATGCTCAGGCTTTGCATGCCGTAGCGGGCTTGCAACCGCCGAAAATGCTCGGCGATGCGGCGCAGAACGGCCATGTTTTCAGCCAGATTTGCCCCAAAATTATGCGGGTGCCACCACAAATGGAACACTTCGCCATGACGAGCGGCATATTCCATGCCCTTGATAATGCGGCGCAGCCGCAGGCTTTCCAGCGGTTTCAGGCGGCCCGACCACGGCCGCAAAAACCGGCTGGCTGGAATGTTGTACGGGAAGCTGCGGGCCATATCGGTCCACTTGGCCGTGTGCTGCCCCGAGAGGTTCACGTAGGCATCGAGCAGGCGTGCCCCGCGCTTGTAGAAGGTTTGCTGCTCCTCGCTACGCTCCTTGTATATCCACGACTGCTCGTTGCCGCGGTAGCTGCTGATGCCCAATTCCTGGCACGTAGCCAGGTAGTCGGCATTGTACTGATTGCGTGGAAATACCAGGCTTTTCAGGTGCAGGCCTTGGCGCTCGGCCACCCGCATGGCGGCTTGCAGGTCGTGCCGAAAGGTTTCCACGGTCTGGCCCCGCTCCAGGCAGTAGTAGTGGCAGAAGGTGTGGGAAGCCATTTCCTGCCCCGGCGTGGCGCGGATTTGGTTGATTAGCGACTGGCCAAAATGGTAGGGGTCGTGGGCTTCGTCGGGGCCAACCTGGTCGAGGGCGAGGTAGGGCGACAGGTTGGAGTCGGCGTAGTTGGGGCGCACGGCGGGCTGGCTGGCCAGCATTTCGGCTTTGGTCTCGAAAAACAGCAACCCGACGGTGGCCCACGTCACGTGCAGGCCGTACTCGGCAAACAGGGCCAGCATGGCCGGTACGGCTTGCCGCACGCCCAGCAAATTGGACCCATACCGGGCCAGGGTTTGCTGGTCGCGCACGCCCCAGTTAATTTCAAAATCCAGCGAAATCACCAAGGTACCGGGCAGGGAAACGGAAGGAGCAGAAGCTTGCGACATGGCGGAGGAGGACTGCCCAACAAGAAGCGCAAGGGCTTCGTCGGGCGGTTTGGCTTAGTGAAACAGCTGCAAAAAATTGGCGGCATTGGAAGCTACCGAATAGCGTTCCACGATGGTGCGGCGGGCGGCCGCGCCCTGGCGGGCCCGCTCGGGCGGGCTGGCCAGCAGCTGCCGCAGCGCCTGGTACCATTCCTCGGCGGTGGCGCACACAAAACCGTTGGCACCATCCTGCACCACTTCGGTGTTCATGCCCACCGGCGACACCAGCGCGGGCATGCCCAACGCCATGTACTGCAAGGCCTTGAAGGCACATTTGCCCCGCGCCCACGGGTCGTCTACGAGCGGCATCAAGCCGAGGTTGAATTGCAACAGGTCGGGGATTTCGGTTTGCCTGCGCCAGGGCGAGTAGCGCAGGCTCCGCAGGCCAGTGTAGGCGGGCGGCTCATTGGAAATAACGTGAAAGACAAACTGCTGGCCTTCGCGCTCCAGGCGTTCCAGCACGGGCCAAACCAGGTCGAGGTGGCGCAGCGTGGTGTGGGTGCCGGTCCAGCCAATCACGGGTGGGCCGGCCTGGTTCTGGTCGCGCACCTGGTTGTGCAGCAGGTGGGTGTCGAGGGTGGTAGGGTTGATGACGGTGTTGGGGTTGAACTGGCGGGCAAAGTCGGCCAGATAGGCGTTGCCACAGCTTACTTTATACGCCCACCGGCAAATGGAGCCCACCTTCTGCTGCCACTTCAACCGACCGATAATGCCCTGCTCGCCGGCCGGGTCTTTCATCCAGATGGCATCGTCGAAGTCATAGATAATCTTATTGCCCAGGACCTTGGCAATAATCCACTCGAACACCGGCGGCCCAATGGGCGCGGCTTCGCGGTGAATGAACACGAAGTCGTAGCCCGATACGCTGAACAGTAAAAGTAACCGCCGCCACAGCCCCGCCAGAATGCCCAGCACTTTGCGCCCCGTCTGGCCCGGCTTGTAGAGAATGGCCCAGGTGGCTTCATCCAGAAACGGTACCAGGCGGTACTGATGCCCGGCCGTAGTCAGGGCATCGAGGTATTGCTCGAAGCGGAAGCGTTGCGACGGTGCCCGGCCGGGGGGATAAGGAATAATGAAAAGGATGCGCACAAGCTAAAGCTGGTAAGTCTGATAAAAGGCCAGCACGGCATCGGTAATGCGGCGCTGGTCGGGTTCTGAAAGCTCGTAAAACAGCGGCAGCCGCACCAGGCAGTCGGCGTAGTGGATGGCCCAGGGCAGGACACGGCCGTCGTGCCGGGCCGCGTAATACGGGCTTTGGTGCAGCGGCTGGTAGTGAAACGCAGCCAGGATGCCCAGCTGCCGCAGCCGGGCAATGAGGGCCGTCCGCTCGGTCAGATTGCGGCATACGAGGTAGAACAGGTGGCCGTTGTTGGTGGCGTAGTCAGGCAGCACGGGCAGGCCGATGCCCACCCCCGACAGCGGTACAAAGGCAGCGAAATACCGCTGCCAGATGCCCTGGCGCTGGCGCTGAATGTCGGCCAGGTTTTCCAGCTGAGCCCACAGATAAGCGGCAATAATGTCGGAGGGCAGAAACGACGAGCCCACGTCGACCCAGTTGTACTTGGCCACCTCCCCGCGGTAGAAGGCCGTGCGGTTGGTGCCTTTTTCGCGGATAACCTCGGCGCGGCCGTCAAACTGCGCGTCATTAAGCGCCAGCATACCGCCTTCGCCCGAAATAATGTTCTTGGTTTCGTGAAACGAGAATGCCGCCAGGGTACCCAGGCTGCCCAGCGCCCGGCCCCGGTGGTAGCTGTCGATGGCATGGGCGGCATCCTCGACCACGGCCAGGCCGTGCCGGGCAGCCACGGCCAGCACGGCATCCATGTCGCAGGCGATGCCCGCGTAATGCACCGGCACGATGGCGCGGGTGCGGGGTGTCACCAGGCTTTCGAGGGTATCGGCCGCCAGGTTGGGATTGAGGGCGGTGCTATCGACAAATACGACTTTGGCCCCGCGCAGCACGAAGGCATTGGCCGCGCTCACAAAAGTGAAGGACGGCATCAGCACCTCATCGCCGGGCTGGATGTTGAGCAGCAGGGCCGCCATTTCCAACGCATCGGTGCAGGAAGTGGTGAGCAGCACTTTCTTAAAACCCAGCTCCCGCTCGAAAAACTCGTGTACCCGCTGGGTAAACAGCCCATCGCCGGATATTTTACCAGACCGCACCGCTTGCTCAATGTAGCGGGTTTCGTTGCCGGAGAAATACGGTTTATTAAAAGGAATGAAGGGGTGCATGCACAGAATTAAGGACCCCAAAGGTACGGCCAGGCCTTACAAGCCCAACTCCGCTCCAGTACCAGCCCTAGAGCCACAGGTGGTAGAGGTGCTCTTCGCGCACCAGCTCGAACCCGCAACGGGTGTAGAACTGGCAGGCTGGCCCATTGGCCCGCTGCGTCACAACTTGCAGCGCAGCGCAGCCCCACTGCTGGGCTTGCTGCCGGGCGGCGGCCACCAGCTGCCGCCCCACGCCCAGGCCACGGGCCGCCACGGCCACGGCCAGCAGGCCGATGCTGGCACGTCCGTGCTGCTCACTTAGGGTTAGTAAGCCGGTTTCGGCTCCGGTGGGCGGCACGCTGGCCAGCACCACCCGCGCCAGCTCTCCGCCGAGCGAAGCCCGTAGCCAGTGGCTGTACAAAGCCGGGAAGACGTGCGGAGCAAAAAGTTCGTCGCGGCGGAAGCGGGAAAACTCCCCGCTTTGCCACGCCAGCCGCTCCAGCTGCGGCGTGAAAGCGGTAGCTATTTCTATTTGGGTGGAATCAGGAACCAAGTCCCCGGTCAAGTCCTGTGTTTGCCGGGCAAAAGTCACCTTCTGGTCGGCTAGCCAGGCCCCGGCCTGGCGGGCAGCGGCGGCCGTTTCAGCATCGGCGGGCTCAGCAACTAAGTAGATAAGGCGAATACCGGCACCCCGGCTGTCCGCCACCACTGCGGCGAGGGCAGAGGCGCTCAGATGACGGGCGACCAGCCGCGCCACGGGGAACCCCAGGAAGCCACTGTCCCAGGCCAAAGACTCCACTACCGGCCGGCTCATGGCATGGGGACGGCGTCGGTTTCTTCATCCACCAGGTAGATGGGGCGATTTTTCACCTGCTCAAATGTTTTGCCCGTGTATAGCCCCACCATGCCCAGCACCGCCAGCAACAGGCCCGAGAAAAACCAGATGGAGATAATCAGACTCGCGTAACCAGGCTGCGAAATCTGACCAATCCAGTAGCGCACCAGGGTAATGGGCACCAGCAAAAAGGCCCCTCCCGATAGTATCAGGCCTAGTTTCACCGTCAGCCGCAACGGTTTATCAGAATTGGCCAGCAGAATATCGAGCCCCAGATGCAGGCGCTGGCTGAGCCCGTAGCTGCTACGGCCGCCGGCGCGCTCGGCGTGCGTCACATCCAGGTAGCCGGCCCGGAAACCGACCCACCGCACCATCGTGGGAAAATAGCGGATACTCTCCCGCATGGCCAGCACCGCGCCGATGACCTTGCGGTGATAAATGCCAAAATTGGCCACGGCCGGGTCCTGCGGCATCTCGGTGAGGTAGGACAACACCCGGTAGAACAGCCGCGACAGCAGCTTCTGGCTGCGCGAGTCCTGCCGGTTGATGCGCCGGGCCAGCACCAGGTCGTAGCCGCTCCGGGCTTTGGCAAAGAGGGCCGGAATTTCCTCGGGCCGGTCCTGCAGGTCGCAGTCCAGCACCACCACCCATTCGCCCCGGCAGTAGTCGAGCCCGGCCGTCACGGCCCGGTGCTGACCAAAATTTCGGCTCAGGCGCAGGCCCCGCACGCGCGGGTCGCGCGCGGCCTGCGCCTGGATGCACGCCCAGGAACTATCTACACTACGGTCATCAACCAGCACGATTTCGTAATCCTCCGTGAGAGCTCCGACGCTGGCCTGAATGCGCCGCACCAGCTCATCCACCAGTTCCTCAGCTCGATATACCGGGCTGACAATGGAAAAAAGCGGACGAGAAACTGCTGGCACGATGACGAAAGCAAGGCGGCAACGCCGCTGAAACGCGGCTAAATTACGCGGTAGCGCCGCTCGATGCCCACTCGCCTACCGGCAGCAGCGCATCATAGGCCATCCGCGTGCGGTTGAGGCTGCGGTGGCGCACGGCCAGCTCGTGAATACGGGCGCGATACCCCGGTTGCTGCATAAGAGTAGCCAATCGGCCCAGCGCGGCGGGCACGCTGTCCGGCTGGCTCAGGTCGAATACCGCGCCACCGTTTTCGGCTTCCATAATGGCCGAGTCGTCGCCCACGCCGGGTGTCACCAGCACGGGAAGGCCGTTGGCCCAGTATTCGCCGATTTTGATAGCCGAGCAAAATAGCCGGCAGGGCGCGGGCCGAATGGGCGAAAAGGCAAAATCGGCGGCCGAGAGATAGTCCGGCACTTCGGCGTGCGGGGCTTTGGTGACGAAAGCGCGGTCGGGGCCCAGGCCCACGACCGCCAGCTTGCGGCACACCTCGGCCTCAGCATTGGGCGTGAGGATAATGAGTCGGAAACCAGGCCCAAAATGGTCGGCCGCCGACCGGAACAGCTCAAACGCTTCCTCGTCGTAATAGATATCACCAAACTTACCCACGTAGATGCCTACCATGGCCGAGGCTGCAAAGCCCAGGCGCTGCCGCACCCGCTGGCCCGCCGCCGCGTCGTGCGCAAAAGCATCGGCATCGACCGAGCAGGGCACCGTGACGATGCGCTCAGCCGGCACTCCTTCGCGAATCAGTTGCTGTCGGTAATTTTCAGCCACCGGCATCAGGCCCAACGCCAACTGCTTCTGGCGCTTTTCCCAGTGCCGCTGAAACAGGTAGCGCGGGTCGTAGGCCCGCCAAACGCCTGACTCGCGCATATAGTCGGCGTGGGGCTCAAATGACTCAACGTAAAATGGCAGTTTCGTCTTTTGCCACACCAGGTAGGCCAGCGCACCCGCCGGTGCCCCACGCGCCAGAATGAAATCGGGCTTAAACTCGCCCACCTGCCGAGTCAGCTCCTTGGGAAAACGCGTAAAATCCTCAATCTTATTGAGGATGACGTTGCCGCTGGGCCGCGAGCGCAGGGGTTCGAAGGTGATTTTGCTGGCCGGAAAGCCGGGGCTGAATGCCAGCTCCGCCTGGGCCTCGGGGCCGCGTTCGATGGTGACGAGGCGTACGGCCGATACACCCGTGCGCTCTTGTAAGAGGCGCAAGTGCGGAAATACGGTGGATGTCGTCAGCCCATCGTTCAGACCCCAATAACTCAGAAACAGGATGCGCATAGCAGCGGAAACAACGCGGGATTAATAAAGTCGATTCTGAAAAGTGCGGGTTAGGCGAGCTAAGCACGCAGCTTTTTCAGCCAGCCCACCGCCTGCTCGCCCAGCACGCAGCGCACCAGCAGGATGGCCGCCTGGCTTTTGGGCAGGAAAGGCGCGGCCTGACGGGCAAAGCCCACCGCCTGGCCACGGTGCCCATCGGCGTAGGCATGGATGGCGCAGAGGTAGTACACCCGGCCCGTGAGCACCCGGCGTTGGGCCGGCGAAAGGGCAACCCGATTCAGCATCCATTTCAGCGCCAGCTGTAGGCGGCGCACCAGGGCCGTGTTGTCCGAACGCATGGAGCGCTGGTCGTGGTCGTTCATGGTGAGCGTCACGGCATCTACCAGGTAGATATTGTCCTGCTGGGTATTTTCGAGCATGAACATCCAGTCTTCCACGGCGGCGTATTGGCGGTCTTCCTCGAAGCGGTGCAGGGCAGGGTTCTGGCGGCGCACGCAGATATTGCAGGCCAGCGCGTTGCCACTCACGAAGGTATCCAGCCCGTACCAGCCTTCGGCGAGGGTAGCCGTGTCGCTGTTGGCTAGCACGCCGTCGCGGTCGAAATCGAACTTGGTGGCAATGAAATTGGGCTGGCCCAGCTCCTCAATTTTGCGATGCAACGTGGCGAGATGGTCGGGGTGAAACCGGTCGTCGGAATCCAGGAACAGCACGTAGGTGCCGGTGGCGCGGGCCAGGCCGTAGTTGCGGGCGGCACCGCGTTCGGCGTTTTGCTTGGGCAAGTAATGCACCTGCGGGTCCTGCGCCACTCGCGTGGCCAGTACGGCCGCCGTATTATCGGTGCTGCCGTCGTCCACTACCAGCACTTCAAAATCGCGAAACCTCTGCGCTTGTACCGAATCCAACGTGGCACCAATAAAATGTGCCCGATTGTAAGTAGGAATGATGATGCTGAAAAAAGGAGTGCCCACGTTTATTGGGGAAGAAAGTGAAGCCAGGCGGCCGGCTCAGGCAGTTGAAGTATCGTTAATGTAAATTTTTACGGCCGCGAACTTACTTAGCGCGGAATTAAACGCCAGACATGCAACATGCTTAGCACCTAGCCGAAAATTAGCAAAGCACGCTTGACAAGCTTTTTTCAAGACGGAGCTATTAATCAATATGCTGGTGGACCAGTTGGTGCATTTCTTTCAATGTCTACTTACGACCTATCTGACGAATGTCTGCCCATCTTGCACAGTTGGCATCCGCTAGCCGAAACAATTCGACAGCTACGTATCAGCGGCTCAATTACACGACCTGCGGCCACCAGCCGTGCAGCAACAGGCGCAGGCCGTACATCATTGCCACAGTGAGGGCCACCAGCAACACCGAGCGCACTGCAATACGCAGCACCGGTGCCCGGAGTAAATACAGGATGTGGAGGTCAGTAAGAAAAGTAACCAACAGGCTGCCCGTGCCGAAAAGCAGCAAGGCTTTGTTCACGTCGTTTGAAAGCAGCCCGATATATAGGCCACCGGCCCGGGCTGCCAGCAGCAGCGCAGTTGAAAGAAGGGCGTAGCGCTGCCGCCCGATTACAGTATAAATGGGTGCCGTGACGGTGGAAGTGAGCTTGAAAATGTAGTAGTAGCCTAAGTAAGCGGTGAACAGACCAGCCATTTCCCACTTCGCCCCGAACACTACGCGAAACAGCACGTCGCCAAACACGGTAAGGAAACCGAAGGGGAGCAGGCCCAAGTACAACAACTTATTATAAAGGGATAAAGTAATGTCTTTAAGCCGCTCGGGAGCAGTGTGCTGGGTTTCGGTGGCTTTCTGCATGAACACCGGAGCAATAGCCGAGCCCACTAGGTTGAGCGGAATTTCGAGTAAGCTCACCGAAAAGGCGTAGAGCCCAACCACTGTCGCCCCAAATTTGCTGGTGAGCATGAAGATAGGCACTTGCGCCGAGAGCACGTTTGCGTAGTTAGCCGGCAAAACGTACAGCGGAAAATCCTTGTAGGCCTTCACCGCCGCCCAACTGCTGCGCCACGAAAACACGCGCCACAACAGCCGCACTTGGCGATGAACGCCGTTTAACAACAAGCTTGCGAAGTAGGTCCCCCGGTTGGCCAGCTCGCCAAACAGCAGGCCCAGCCCACTGCCGTGCAGCAGCAGGCCCGCCCCGATGGTGACGCCCCGGCCCGCCAGCGTGGTGCTAATATCGATGCCCGCTCGCTTCCGGAAAGCCTTATCGCGTATATACCAGAACCCCATAATACCGCTCATGTTAGCCAGTAGCATCATGAGCGGCAGCAACCGGAACCACGGGCCAAAGTCGGGAATATTGAGCCGACGCACTACCCAGTTATTGCCCCCCAGCAAAAACAAAAATAACAGCCCTGTGCATATGAGGGAAAGAGCAATAATGGCGTTGACAAGTTCGAGAAAGCTACGCCGGGACTTGGGCAGCAGCAGCGCCCCCGGTAGGGTAAGCGTGGTAACCAGCGTCAGGTTGTTCAGTACGGAGCTAAACACCGCAAACTGCCCGTACGCCGCCGGCGGATAGATGCGTGACACTACGGGCGTGAGCAGAATACCAATGGCCGTGACGGATGCCGAGGCTGAGAACGACACCGCAAAATTTTGCACGAATGAGCCCGGTTCGCGGAGCGCGGCCAGCGCAGCGCAGGAGGCATGTTTTAGACGTTGATACAAAGCGGATAATCAGGCTTCTGCAAGCTGTTCACAAATCAAATAAGGACAATGTATATTCCCCGGTGATACCAACGTATTACATTCGTATCCTCTAACTAATCAAAATTTTAACTAAAATGCATCATTGGTGATACTGGTTGAACGCATTAAAAACAGGGAGTATGCCTTGGTATCATCTAAAGGCATATTGCTTTTTTCAGAGCCGGAAGAACGACATCAACAAAACTACCCTCAGTAGCTGGAATCAACATCCGCGTTTTTAATGCGTTCAATATCTTGGCGATACAAGAACGCGAGCCGAACACCGACCACAACAGGGCCAATGAGAATTCCTTGATGTTGTAAATGGCAGTTTCCCAGGTTCGGTGAATAAATGCTTCAAAATCAGCGTCGGGAAAGGTCTTCAGATGACAGTTCTGCTGCATCAGCTTGTCCATTACCGGCTTCATATTGCCGTATTCTTCGGCATTCAGCAGCCGCAGGCAACTGTTTATGAACTTACAGTAAATTACTAACTTCTTCATTGCAAATTCAAAGCCAAATTCATTGAGTTGAAACGACCGAATCTCATCGGCCCGGTCACGCTGCCGGTTCGACTTATAATTGATGTTACGCGCCATTAGCCTTTAGCTGATAGCCATTAGCTTTTTTATTTATTATCAAGCAGTTGCACCAAACGCATGAGCTGTTTAATTTGGAACAGGTACCTAGTTACTAATTTGACCTACGTGGTGCCGGTAATGCAACAGCACTTCCGGAATATTGCCCAGCTGCGTGTATTTACTCAGTGTATACCACATATAGTATTCCTCGGCGGGCAGGAAGTGCGTATCGTAAGTGATACCGTACTCCCGCAGAACTGCCGTGCGCATAGTCACGATGGGGTGCGCCAGAGCCGTATTTGCCAGCAGGCCCAAGCGGATGGCTGAATCAGACACCGGCATGCGCTCCACAACATCGGGGCGGTCATTAATATCATACCAAGTGCCGCACACGCCCACTTCGGGGTTAGCTTCCAAAATGCCACTTGCCGAGCAAGACGCTCGGACAGGGCGATGTCGTCGGCATCCATCCGCGCAATGTACTTCCCCTGAGCAAGCACCAGTCCCCGATTCAGGTGTGCTACATAGCCGAAGTTCTCACCGCTGTCGAAAAACTCAAGGCGCGGGTCTTGGGCGTGAAGGGCCCGGATAATGTCGGCGCGGTTGTCTTTCGAGCCATCGTTGAACACTAATACCTTCAAGTTGCGGTGGGTTTGATTCAGAAGACTGCCAATGGCCTCGCTAACGTAAGCCGCCGCGTTGTAAACGGGAATAGTTACCGATACCAGCGGTGCAGCTAATGAATTAAAAATGGTCTTCATAGTAAGCAATGGGTTATTTGCAAATATCTGCCTACCAAATGAACTGCGCTCTGGCTGGCAAACTAAAACCGCCCACCCGTTGAAAACAGGTAGGCGGTCACTGGTGTAGTTAAGCCTTACCGTTATTGGTGTTGCTCGTGTTTCCAGAGCACTTTATGGCCGCCTTTCAGCAGGTAAGCATCGCGCTTGAACAGGTCGAGGTCGGCCTGCATCATATCCTGCACCAGGGCGGGCAGGTCATACTTGGGCTCCCAGCCCAGTTTTTCTTTGCACTTGGTGGGGTCGCCGATGAGCAGTTCTACTTCGGTAGGGCGGAAATAGGTTTTATCCACGCGGCACACCACCTGACCCAGGGTCACCTGGTACTCGGGGTTGTTGCAGGCCACCACGCGGGCAAACTCGTCGGCACCTTCGCCTTCGAACGCCAGTTCTACGCCAATTTCAGCAAACGCCATCCGCACGAAGTCCCGCACCGTGGTAGTAATGCCGGTGGCAATAACGAAGTCCTCCGGGGTTTCCTGCTGCAAAATCAGCCACATGGCCTGCACGTAGTCCTTGGCGTGGCCCCAGTCGCGCTTGGCATCCAGGTTGCCGAGGGCAATGTCCTCGCGCATGCCCAGCGCAATCTGCGCTACGCCACGAGTGATTTTGCGGGTCACGAAGGTTTCGCCGCGCAGGGGACTTTCGTGGTTGAACAGGATGCCGTTGCAGGCAAACATACCGTACGCTTCGCGGTAGTTTACCGTAATCCAGTAGCCATATAGTTTGGCCACGGCGTAGGGCGAGCGGGGGTAGAAGGGCGTGGTTTCACGCTGGGGCACCTCCTGCACCAAGCCATACAGCTCCGAAGTACTGGCCTGGTAAATCTTGGTCTTCTTGGTGAGGCCCAGCAGGCGCACGGCCTCCAGAATGCGCAGCGTACCCACGCCGTCCACGTCGGCCACGTACTCGGGCGCGTCGAACGACACTTTCACGTGCGACATCGCGCCGAGGTTGTAAATCTCATCGGGCTGCACTTCCTGAATGATGCGAATCAGGTTGGTCGAATCGGTCAGGTCGCCATAGTGGTTGGTCAGGTTCGGGTTTTTATTGCCGTGCTCGTCCGAGATGAGGTGGTCAATCCGGTCGGTATTGAACAGCGAAGAACGGCGCTTGATGCCATGGACCTGATAGCCCTTTTCCAGCAAAAACTCGGTGAGGTAAGCCCCGTCCTGGCCGGTAATGCCGGTAATGAGAGCAACTTTCATAAAATGAAGTAATAACGCGGCCCTTGATGGACCGCAATGAAATGATTAAAAGTCTTTTGCTAAGCCAGCACCTTGGTGATTTGCTGCGCCCGGAAGAGAAACTCCGTCGGGTGCGCGGCGTTGTACGTATCCATCAGCTGGTCGGCCACATCGAAGGCAATTTGCAGAGTTGCCTCAGGCGCGGCGTTAACACTATCCGCCGCTTTATGGGCCGTGGGCATGGTTGAATTCCCCTGGTACTGCGGTCGGTCCAACACGTTGAACAGGGCACGTTTCAGAGGGCGCAGGGGGCGCTTGAGCCATTCGGCGTAGGGCACGCGCTGGCGCAGCAGGCTGGCCACATCGTTGCCATACTGCTTGTCGTAATAATAGCGCATGCGGCTGGCCTCCTCGGTGCTGGCGTTAGCAGCCTTGCCCTGGTTCATCACCCGAAAATTGCTTTGTGGGTTTTCCAAGCGCACGCTCAGCATGGCGGTACTCCAGGCTAAGTTCACGTTGAGGCTGGTAATGCGGTAGGTAAATTCGGTATCGACCTGCACCACGCCCGTATGAAACAGGCCGGTGAGGGCCAGCGAAGTACGTCGAATAATAAGCGGCAAGCCAATCATCCACACCACTTCTTTGGTAGCCAGCCAGCGTCGGAAGTTATCGGCCACGTCATCGTAGAGGCTTGCTTCGCTCAGGTTTTCCAGCTGAATCAGTCCGGTGTTGCCCGAGAGCACATCCACTTCCGGATTGGCCAGCATAAAAGCCTTGGCCTCGCGAATGGCGGGGTAGCAAAAGGCATCGTCGTCGGTGATTAACTTGATGAGCGTACCCCGGGCCATAAGCATGGCTTTGTTGAAGCCGTGAGCCTCGCCCTTGTCGCGCTCCGACACAAACTGTTGGATGTGCCCGGCCTCAAACAGCTCGCGCAAGTAGTTGGGGGTGCCATCATTGCTACCGCCATCGCACACCACAATTTCCTCGTCGGGCTGCCGGGCGGCGATGAGGCGCGCCACTACTTGCCGCAAATAGGGCAGCTTATTGTAGGTGGTGATGACGTAGGAGAGGCTATACATTCGGGCACTTAAGAGCATCGGTGAGGAAGGCATTCACCGGGCGCACAATGGTGTTTTATTACAGAATTCACGCTTTAAAGACTAATATCCTAGTTTTTTAGCGTATCCCAACATTTTTTCGCGAGGCCGGATTTTGATGGGTCGGGCCGGCACGCCCACATAAACAGTCCAAGGCTCGGTGTCTTCGGTCACGAACGAGCAGGCGCCGATGACACTGCCCTCCCCTATCGTCACGTTGGGCATGATAACGACGTTGGTGCCGATGCCCGAAAACCGCGAGCAGCGAATGGTGCCAATGTCCACGGTGTCGCGGTATTCGGCGGGGGCCGTTACGCTCGTGAAGCCGTCACCCATGAACCGGTCGGAGCCGCAGATGAAGCGGCAACCGGCGGCGATGGTTACGAAATCTTCCACTACCAACGTGCTTTCGGCCCCGCCTATAATGGTGGTGTAAGGTGACAGGTGGGTGTAATCCCCAATCACGGCGGCCGTAGTCATGTATACGCCCGTATCGATGGCCACGTGGCTACCAATCCGTACCAAGTGCGGCCGGCGGATTTCAACGTGCGCGCTGATAAAAACGTCTTCGCCGCAGCTTTGCAGCTGAGAAGTGTTATACTGGGCCGAACTTAGAATTTTGGTGGAATCGGGCATGCTAATACGGATAAACCGATTCGTAATATTTCACAGTCTCAGCAATACCGACCTCAAAATCAGTGAACTTGAAATTCGGGAATAGCTGCCGAAACTTCTTATCGTCCATTACCTTCTTGGGAGCACCGTCGGGCTTGGTGGCATCCCAGGCCAGCTTACCACGGTAGTTGAATTTCGCCTGAATGATATCAATCAGGGCTTTCATGCTCAAGCCATCATTCTGAGCCAGGTTCACCGGCTCCTGCAGGCCTTCGAGGTCGGGATTTTGCAACACTTCCCACATCAGGCGGCCAAAATCGGGCGCATAAAGCCACTCGCGGATGGCCACGCCCGTACCCCACACCGGGAGTTCCGCCTGGCCGGTGCGCTCGGCTTTCACGAACTTCGATACCAGCGCGTTCAGCGCATGGGCCTTGTTGGGGTCGGTTGAGTCGAAGGGACCGTACATGTTAGGCGTCAGCAGGTTGATACTGCGTACGCCGTACTGCATGGCAAAGCACTCGGCTACCACCAGCAGCAAGCGCCGCGAGGTACCGTAGCTCAGCACCGAATGGTGTACCTGACCGTTCCAGAACTCATCCTCCTGAAAAATTTCGGCCTTAGCTGGATAGGCGCAATTGGCAATCGGATTGATAATCAACGCCTGGGGGCAGGCTTTAACAACGGCCCCGTACATACCCAGCACCATCCGCGAATTATCGGAGATGACGTTGGCCGCCTGCTCAGTCACATAGTTCAGACTGCCCACGTGGGCAGCACAGTTGATGATGTGAGTAGGCTGGTGCTCGCGCAGGAACGCAGTGGCCGAGTCTTCGTCACGTAAGTCCAGCCCGGTATGCAAAGAAGCACCCACCGTGGATATGGACTGCTTTTGCAGCTCCTTCAACACGTTGCGGCCCGCAAATCCCTGATGGCCAAAAACAACAACTTTACTATTTACCATCCTTGGTTTATCACATTAATAATGTAAGCAACCTGCTCGGCCGTCAGGCTGTCGTGCAGAGGCACATGAATCTGAGTTTCGTCGAAGCGGCGCTGATTGGTCAGTTCCATGCGCTTGCCACCAAACAGGGTATTGTGGTCAATACCGTCATGCACCACCGAGGAAGCAATGCCTTTGGCCTTGAGGGCGCGGATGAACGCCAAGCGATTCTCGACGTGGAAGCCGTAGAGCCAATGGGCGCTTTCGCGGTCTGTCTGATGCACGAAGGACATGAGGCCCGACACCTGGCGCAGGCCGGCATCGTACTGGGCCACTAGGGCGCGGCGTTGGGCCATGCGTTCAGCGAAGCCCTCCAGGTTGGCCAGGCCCAAGGCCGCGGCGTAGTCGCTGAGGTGGTACTTGTAGCCCACATCCGTCAAATCGTACTCCCGCTCGCCGATTTCCGACACCGGCGAGTTGGCGCGGTCGATACCGAACCAACGGCGGCGCATCACTTCGCGGGCCTTTTCCGAGTCGCGGGCGCACAGGGCACCGCCGTCGCCGGTGGTGATGTGCTTGATGGCCTGGAAAGAGAAGCAGGTAAAGTCCGAGATGGAGCCGATGGCGCGGCCTTGATAAGTAGCACCGGGCGAGTGCGCAGCATCCTCAATCACCACTAAACCATGCCGGTCAGCAATGGCCTGAATTTCGGCCATGTCGCAAGGGTATCCGCCCCAATGCACGGCCATAATGGCTTTGGTGCGCGGGGTGATGCGGTGTTCGATATCGGCGGGGTTTATGTTGCCGTTTTCGTAGTAGATATCGGCGAAAACCGGCTTGGCACCCACCTGCACAATGGTAATGGCGGATGCGATAAAAGTTTGCGGGGCCAAAATCACCTCATCGCCCGGCCCGATGCCCGCTACTTCCAAGGCCAAGTGCAGGGCGCTGGTACCCGAGTTGAGCGCCGCCGGGTGTACTAAACCAAGGTCAGCCGTGAGCCGGGACTCAAACTCTTTTACTAGCTTGCCTTCGCTAAGAAAAGTAGAAGTCAGCACCTCGCCTACCCTGGTTTGAGCAGAAGGATGAACGAAAGTGGTGAACAGTGGAATTGCTTGCAAATGATTCATTAGCAGTTGGGTATTGACGGCTTCTTATCCAGTAATTTGTTGAGCCAACATACGAGCATTGTACTCCGGACGTAAAACAGCACTGGCATTACTGCTCAAAAATCCCTCTATAGCTCTTACATAGCCAGCATATGTCTCACAATCCATTTGGCGAAGAAACTGGTACATTTCTTCGTGGGTAGCGAAACTCTGGCGGTTGATAAAGCACGTGGCTGGAACAATACGGTCTACTTCTGGGTCGCCCAAGTAGATGGGTACTACTGATGCTGCAAAGCAATCAAACAGCTTTTCTGAAATACAGCCCGGCATGTTACCGGTGTTTTCGTAGGCGATATAGAAACGGTAGTCGCGCAGTTTCTGAACTTTCCCTTCAGCAGGAATGCTGCCCCGAAACACCTTATCCACCACCCGACGCCGTCGTTTAGCAATGGCATGCAGCACAGTTTTAGGCATGAAGCGCTTCACTAGACCCGCACCCCGGAACGATTCGAACTCCTTGGAGTCGAGCCCACGGCTATAGAAATCGAACTCGTCAGGATGATTGTCCGAGAACCATTTCAGCGTGAGATAACGCTCATGTAGCAGCGAGGGTGAGCCCGCCGGTGGAGGACTCATAGCAAAGGCCGCCGCCGCCAACGTACAGAGTTTGCGGCGCTTGAACTCCTCATCTGTAACTGCTACAAAAGGTGGATACGAATCGAAGTCAATTGCAAAATGATACTGAAAGTATTTTTTGTTATCAACTCGGGTGTAATCGTAGGTAAAAACCTTATCAAAAGGCCGATGACGGGCCGGAAGATAATTTTCCGGGTAATACACCGGCGGCTCGGTAAGAATCAGATAACAGGACTGACCGGGATGCCGCACAAAACCCTGCATAGCCTCAACTTGGTCAAGCGATATGACAATATTGGCTTCGTTAATCGGATGAACATCCTGGGTAGCAAGTTCGATGCCGCAAGCCCGTAGTTCCTGCCGCAGGGCGATGTACAGATAAGTGTCGCTCTTCATGCCGTAGAGCGCCTCACCTGAAAAAATGCGGTTGTTCAATAGAGCTGTATCAGGACGAACGAGGAGGGTTGCTTTGCGGGTAGAAGTCATAAATAAAATCAACGCGGGGTCAACTAGCGTTACGCTAAGTGTAAGTTTTTACCGGCACCTGCCAAAAAATCTTGGTAGACGCTCCGTAGGCCCGTAGCCAAGTCGGTGCGAGCCTCCCAGCCGGCAGCAGCTAATCTTCTCAAAGATATTAATTTACAAAGAGTGCCATTGGGTACATCAGTATTGAAGCGCACCAGCAAATTCGTAAACCCCACCTGTGCCAGCCGACGCATCATTGCTGAGCCCACCATCCCACGGTGGCCAGCAACCTATATCTTGGCATTTAAATCCATTTGTTAAGGCTATTCTTGTTTTTGACACCCTGTCAGGAGGACAAATAGCCTACAAATGTAAGGCCAACACGGCAACATTGGGCGATGGCCTGCCATCGCTATAGCTTGCGCCATGCGGTTGGCAGTTACGGCAGGGTTGCCCATCTTATTACCTGATGTTGTACTACTCCCCAAAAACTGGACAGTTTAAGCGGGGTTTGTTAAGCAAATTGGGGATGGGTTGAAGGTAGGAGTTTGGGCGAAAATTTGCGCGGGCGTTTGGCCCTTCAGGGCCTGGTGGGGGCGGTGGTGGTTGTAATAGATGAAGTAGGCGTGTAACTGCTGGTAGAGGTGCTGGCCGTCGGTGGCGGGGTTGAGGTAGACGCACTCCCATTTGACGGAGCGCCACAGGCGCTCGATGAAGGCATTGTCGGTGGCGCGACCGCGGCCGTCGCGGCTGATGCGGCAGCCGGCTTGGAGCAAGGCCTGCTCAAAGGGCTGGCTGGTAAATTGGCTGCCCTGGTCGGAGTTGAAGATATAGGGGGCCGGGTGCCGGGCCAAAGCCGCGTGGAAGGCCGTGAGGCAGAAGCCCACATCGAGCGTATTGCTCAGTTCCCAACTGAGCACGTAGCGCGCGTGCCAGTCGAGCACAGCGACCAGATAGAGAAACCCCTTGGCCATCGGAATGCAGGTGATATCGGTGCTCCAGACCTCATTTGGTGCCGTGGCCGGCCGCTCGCGTAGCAGGTACGGGTAGGGCGTGATACCCTGCCCGGGGACCGACAGACGCGGCTTGGGATAGACCGTCTCGTGGCCCATGAGCCGCACCAGCCGGCGCACGCGCTTTTCGTTGACGACGTGCCCCACCAGCCGCAAGTGGTCGCGCAGCCCAAGTACGCCTTTAAAATTATGGTCGGTAAACTCCTCATCGAGCAGGCGCATGAGCAACAGATTCCGGGCGCTTTCGCCGCAGGGCTTGCAGTAATAGCTGCTGCGCGCCAGCCCCAGCGCCTGGCAGCGGGCCTGCACGGAGCCTTCGCTACTGGCCTGCACCAGGGCACGTTGCTGGGCTACACACATGGCGGTAGCGTTTTTTCTAGCAACTGGTTTTCCATTTGCAGCCGGCCGATGGCGGCGTAAAGCGGCTCCACATCGGGTACCGCCGGTAGCATCGCACTGGGCTCAATGAAGACCTGCTCCGCCTGCTGGCGCAACTGCGTCTTCCAGCGGCTGATTCGCTCCACTGATAACTGATAGCGCGTGGCTAACTCAGCCAGCGGGTGCCGCTCGGTCAGAGCGGCCAGCGCTACCTCTGCTTTGAACGCCGCAGTGAAGCGACGACGGGTACGTTTGGGGTTCATGGCGTTGACTAAGATAGCCGCCGTAAACTGTCCAACTTTTGGGGAGTACTACACAAAACGCTTCTGAATCCAAGCCCGTCAACGCCCGCATTTGCCGGTCGGCCATAATCGTATTAACATCTAGCATACCCAAAAATACTATTTGGGAACAACTCTTATAGCTCTGGCTGGACGAGACAGATGCCAGTCGAGCAGGATATGCTTTCATTCCTGAATTCCCTGATTGTTGCTTGCGCCTACTCTAGCGGGTGGCGCGTACTTCGGCCACGCGGGCCAGCAGGGCTTTGATGCTGCGGCCGTAGGCCTCGCGGGTGAAATTCTCCTTGGCGAAGGCCATGCAAGCGGCCGATTCGCGGGCCAGCTCGGCGGCGGGTCGGGCCTGCACGGCGCGCACGGCGGCTTGGATGCCGGCAATTACAGCGTCAGGCTCTTCCGTGTCGATGACGAGGCCGAGGGGGCAGCGCAGGTTGGCCGTGGCCGTGACGATGGGCAACAGCCCGAAATGCATGGCTTGCGCCGCCGACCCTGCTCCCCCTTCCGAAGCGCTAGGTAGCAATACGGCTACTGACTGCGCCATTATCTCTCTGAAACGCGGGCTTTCAGTATTCATCCATCCCTCCAAACGAATATTTGGATATTGACGAGCTGTTACCTGTAGCCATTCATTGAGATTGTCGTCTTCCTGAATACCACCCAAGATGTGCAACTCTACGTCAGGCATTTCTTTGAATGCTTCAATAGCCAAGTCGGCTCCTTTATGCAATAATCCGGCTCCGCCAAACCATACGAAGTGGTTACGAGTAGTAACCAAGTCACGGGCCACAAGCGAGGCAGGTACCGTGACGCACGAAATATTAAGCGGTACGAAACCCAAACGGGGCGTGAAGCACCGCAACTGTGCATCGGACCCAAAATAACTTATCAAATCGGCATGGTTGTCCGACGTAGTTGGACTCATTTGGCGCTTAACCAATGTTTTAATTCCGGTGCGCTCCATAAAAGCTTGGTTACGGCGCAGTTCGCCGACATTCTGGAGCAGCCAGTACACGCCGGTGCAGTAAAACACTTTCACGGGGCGGACCGAGGTGCAGTGGCGCAGGTTGTCACGCTCGTCAATCACGAGGTCGTATCGGTCCCAATCAATGGTCAGGTTCTCGTTCCAAGTATCGAAGTAGTCGACGATGTAGCCGGCTTCGTTCACGAGGCGAAGTAGCTCAACCGATTCCCAAAAGCCGCTGTGGGAATTCACCCAGGCGGGGTCAACAGCTTGCTTAAACAACACCTTGTGCAGGTAGTGAGTGGCGTAAATGATGAGCGCCCGGGGGCTGGTGGCGGGCAGCTTATCGGCACCCAGGTCGTAGTAGCCGTTGGGAATTAGTTGGTTAGCCGCCCGCTGGAAGTAGCCAGACAAGCGGGATTGTAACCCTTGCTTCGATATCATAATCCTTGGAGTTGCCTCTTGTTAGTCGTTCAGCGCAGCAGCGTACTATGCTGGCCCGGCTCGGGAACGAGTACTGGGGCGTCCCGGAAGAAAAATACCTTGGCTTGAGGCTGTACCACCTTTTCCAGCCAATGGCTTATTTCCACGGTCAGCAGCATGAGCAGCACGAAGCGCATCGCAAAGGTCAGCTATGTTCCCGAAAAAACGGTTATCCGGCTAAAAAATAGCAGCAAGGAAAAGTATACCAGGCAGCTGCTGTAGAATAGCGGACCCAACTAAATACCCACTTTGGAGCTATTTCGGAGTCAGTGTACGTAGCGCGGACTTTGTAGTCCGCGCCTGTATCGCCCGGGTTCATTTGCTCGCGGAGTACAAAGTCCGTGCTACAAATACAAGCACGTACACTGACGCTGAAACCGCTCTAATAACCCGTTGGCACAGTTTTTCGAGCCCGACGCTTGGCACAAACAGGTATGCCACCGCCGCCAGTAGAAAAATGGTCGGCAGGGTGTAAGTGCTGTAGTTCAGGTCGCCACTTCGGTCCTGCTTGGCCACGTACAACAGGTTAAAAGCCGGTATCAAGTAGACCATTTTTTCGTGTGTTGACGATGCAGGCGACCTGCACAAGCACGTGCCCTTGGCAGCCCAGGACGCGGCCCGCAGCTTTGGCTGCGCATACGGCTGCGGCATTTTTGCGCTCACCAAAAAGTAGGCTAATATCCGCTCAGCCGTTCTTCTACCCCCCCGCCCGCCTACTCCCCCACCGAGGCCTCGGCTGGGGGTGGTAGAACTTTGGGGGGCAACCCTGGCCGCCGGGGCTGGTCCACACGGCTTTCTGGCTAAAAAACTGCGCGTAATCCCGATTGAACCCGAAAGTACCATCGGTGGCAATGCCGTAGTAGAGCAAGCAGGCTATGGGGCGGGCTGTGGGAGGCAGGAAAGCCACTTGCAGACTGCTGTTACGCCATGCCGTGGTTCAAGCGCCGCTGGGGGCGTAGCACGACCTGTGAAGTGCGCGTCGCCGTACCGTTCGGGCGGCTTTACTGGCGCGGGGAGACGCGCACTACACAGGTCGTGCTACAACCTACTGCGTAACAGCAGTTACTCATAGGTTTCACGCACCACGTACAATGGGCGCTGCCGGGCCGCATCCAGCCCGCGCCACACGTATTCGCCAATCACGCCGAGCGCAATCATCTGAAAAGCCGAAACGATGAGCAACACCACCATAAGGGTAGTCCAGCCGGCAGGTTCGGCGGGACTGGCAATTTTGAGGGCGATGACGTAGAGACCATAGAACAGGGCAATGGCCCCGAGGCTGAGGCCCAGCACCGAGATAGCGCGGATGGGCACGAAGGAAAACGCCAGGAGCGAATCGACCAGTAATTTGATTTTTTTGGAGAGCGTCCAGCGCGACTTGCCAATCTGGCGCTTGCGGCGGGTGTAGGGGATGTTGACGTAGGCAAAGCCCAGCCACACCATGAGGTAGAACACGTTGGAATTCCGCTCGTGCATCTTCAGCACTTCGGTAGCCACCTGGCGGTCGAAGAACACAAAGTCGAAGCCCCCGTCGGGAATATTGCGCAGGGCCAGGTTTTTCATCAGCCAATGAAAGGCCCTGGCCAGCGTTTGAGAAAGGCCGGTTTCCTCGCGGTTCTGGCGATTGCCGATGACCAGCTTAAAGCCCTTGAGCCAGTAGTCGTACATCTGCACCATCAATTCGGGCGGGTCCTGCATGTCGGCGGTGATGACGGCCAGGCAGTCGCCGGTGGCGTAGGCCATGCCGGCCACAATGGCGTTGTAGGAGCCCACGTTGCCGGCCAGGTCCACGATGCGAATACGGCCGGGGTACAGGGCTTGCGCCCGGCGCAGCGCCCCGAGGGTGTCGTCGCCGGAGCCGTCGTTCACGAAAACGTACTCGAACGTGACTTCGGGCGGAAAATTCACCTCGTTCGCCACCAGCTCACGGGCCGTCACCGGAATATTATCCTCGTTGAAGTAGCAGGGAACAATGACGGAGAGCTTGGGCATTGGATGGTTTCAATTGGTTTATCGGTTCGGGTGCCCCTGGCATCGTGAAGCATCCGGCAGCAATCAAAAGCTGCGCACAGCCGCGGCGACGGTGGCGACGTGGGCCTCGGTCATGCCCGGCCACATGGGCAGGCTCAGGCAGGTCGCGGCCAGCGCTTCGGCAATGGGAAAGCTGCCGGGCCCCAGCCCCATGGCCTGGTAGGCTTGCTGGCGGTGGGGAGGCACGGGGTAGTGAATCAGGGTGCCGATGCCCTGGGCGGCGAGGTGCTGCTGGAGCGCATCGCGCTGAGCCGTTTGCACCACGTAGAGATGGTACACGTGGGTGGCCCCGTCGGCCACCGTGGGCAGGCGCAGCCCCGCGATGCCGGCCAGGTGCTGCCCGTACCAGGCCGCCACCTGCTGGCGTTGGCGGGTCCAGTCGGCCAAGTGTTGCAGCTTCACGCTCAGCACGGCGGCCTGTAGCTCGTCGAGGCGGGAATTATAACCCACCACTTCGTTGTAATACTTTTGCTGGGAGCCGTAGTTGCGCAACACGCGCACTTTCTGGTCCAGCTCCGCACTGGTCGTCGTCACGGCCCCGGCATCGCCGAGGGCCCCCAGGTTCTTGCCGGGGTAAAAGCTGGTGCCGTTCACCGCCCCGAAGCTGCCGGTAATTTGCCCGTCGAAGGCCGCACCTTGCGACTGCGCATTATCTTCTACTACGTGCAAGTCATGCCGCCGGGCGATGGCCATGATTTCAGTCATCCGACACGCCTGCCCGTAAAGATGCACCGGCATAATGGCGCGGGTGCGGGGCGTAATGGCCGCCTCAATCAGGGCCGGGTTGAGGTTGCTGGTGGCCGGGTCGGGCTCCACGGGCACGGGGGTGGCCCCCACCTGCGTCACGGCCAGCCAGGTGGCAATGTAGGTATTGGAGGGCACGATGACCTCGTCGCCGGGGCCGATATCCAGCACGCGCAGGGCCAGTACCAGCGCGTCCAGGCCATTGGCGACTCCCACCGTGTGCGGCACGTGGTTGAAGGCCGAGTAGGCTTTCTCAAAATTCTTCACCTCATCGCCCAGCACGTACCAGTACGAATCGTACACGCGGCCCAGCGCGGCCATTATCTCCTCCCGCACGGGTACGTGTTGGGGCTGAAAAGCAAGAAACGGAACATTCATATTGCTCGCGACAAAAGGGTTTTGAACGATGGATTACGCTGCATAACAAGCAAGAACATGACTGGTGCTGCCAAGCCGGAATCCTAATTTCTCACACGTGCGAAATACGGCACCGTTAGTGGCTTGCGTAGTCATCAGTACGTGAGGAAATCCTAACCCGGCGGCGCGGCGCACGGTTTCGGCTACCAGCCACAGATGCCAGCCGCGGTTGCGCGGCCCCACGGCCGTGAGCAGCACCCGCGAAAACGCGCTGCCCGGCAAATCGGGCGCGGCCGGGGTGTCGCTGATAGCCAAAAAAGAATCAACGGGGAGCCCCGGCTCATCGGGTAGCAGCACGGCATCGGCCGTGGCCCCCGCTACCGCCGATGCCGCGTACCGCGCCAGAAAGGCATCTGCCCGCTCCTCCCCAAACCAGGGGTCCGCATGAAACCGGTCGTAGCTGTTACGCGCGGCGGCGGCTATTTGGCCAATCGCGGCTGTTTCCTCCGGTCGCGCCAACCGCACGGGAGCCGGGGCGGGTAGCGTAGCGGCGGCCGTTGGGCAGTAGAAATTCAGCCGGGTTTCCACGAGCCGCCACCCGCCACCCGTCAGGGCCTGAAGCAGGGCCACGTCCTCAGCCGGCACCACGCTGAAAGCGTAAAAAGGGCCCCGTACCGCGAGCTCCCGGCGTAGGGCGGCCGCCGATGCTTCCAGTTGCGCCGCTTTGGCATCGGCCCCGAACAGGCCGGTAACTAGCCGGTAAGTCGGCGTACCAAAATAGTCTGAATCCCAGGGCAAGCCCTGGAGCAGCCACTGCCCGAGGCCACTGGCCATGGGTAGAACCTCGCCGTGGCTTTCGGCGGCAAAACGGAGGGCTGCTCCGGTTCCAAACCGTTCCTGCTGGGGTGCAACCGCTAATTTCCGCAAAAAGTGGTAGGGTGACTGCAACACCAGTTTAGCCGCCCGAGCCGCCACCAGCGCTCCATCCACCAGGCCCGCGGTAGAAATAGTCGTTGTTACTTCCCCTGCCATATTTGCCTGAATTCGTCGTAATTCCGAATGTAATCCGGCTCATCGTACGGGGCCGAAGCCAACACCAACTGAACAGCCGAATGCGAATATTGCATGGTGTGCCAGGCGTGCGGCGGCACGTACAAACCCACATGCGGGTCTTCGAGCCGAAAGGACTGAATGGCCCCATCGGCCAGTTCGGTCGTGATGGTGATGCGTCCGGCAACAGCGATGAGCACCTGCTCCGTGATATGGTGCGCGTGACGGCCCCGTACGATGCTCTCCGGCGTGTAATACGTCCAGAAAATACGCTTCACTTCAAAAGGCACCAGCTGCTGCTGTTCCGTCACGGAAATGTAGCCAATCTCCGGCGTGCCGAGTTTAGGAAAGTTGATGAGAAAAGGATTATCCATATTTAGCGCCTATTGCAGAAACGATGTACTGCTGGGTAAAGAGTCGGCGACCATTCGCGTGCCCGCGTTAAGTAGCAGTGGCTTGAACAGGGCTTCCGTTGGCAAATCATCCGCTTGTCTATCCCGGCGGTTTCAAAATATCATTCTCGCATTCTTCGAACAACCCCTCCGTGCGCCCGCTCCCGCCGCGTAGTTAGCAGAGTGCTAATTGGCCGCGCCGTAGCTTCACCGTAGCCGGACCGTAGTTGGAGCCAGTCTCGACCGTAGTCGTGGTACGTCCGACTTCAATGACGTGGTCTCGGTTTTATCATAAAACGAAGCAAGCGGCGGACTGGTAGAATCTATGATTTTACCGGTCCGCCGCTTTTCTTATTATTATCAGCCCCTTGGCGGTATCGGGGTTGCGAGTCGACAAAGGTAGCAAGCCTCTCGCTACATACCGCAGCCCTTGCTTTGCGCCCGGCATCCTTGTCGTATCAAGGGTGACCGGGTGCAAGGGTTAGGGCGATTTCCGTCCGTTACTTCACGTGCTCCTTGAAGTATTCCAGCGTGCGGCGCAGGCCCTCGGCCCGGCCCACCTTGGGCTCCCAGCCCAGAATCTGCTGGGCCTTGGTGATGTCGGGGCGGCGCTTCATGGGGTCGTTTTCGGGCAGGGCCTGGTAGGTGGGCTTAAACTCGACGCCGGTGAGGCGGGCAATTTCTTCGCCGAACTCCTTAATGGTAATCTCATCAGGGTTACCGACGTTCACGGGCAGGTGGTAATCGCTGAGCAGCAGACGGTAAATACCTTCCACAAGGTCGTCCACGTAGCAGAACGAGCGGGTCTGGGAGCCGTCGCCGAATACGGTCAGATTCTCGCCGCGCAAAGCTTGCGAGAGGAAAGCCGGCAGCACGCGGCCGTCGTTGAGGCGCATGCGGGGGCCGTAGGTGTTGAAAATACGGATGATGCGCGTTTCCAGGCCGTGGTGGTTGTGATAGGCCATGGTGATGGCTTCTTGGAAGCGCTTGGCTTCGTCGTAGCAGCCGCGAGGGCCCACAGGGTTCACGTTGCCGAAATATTCTTCTACCTGAGGATGAATTTCGGGGTCACCGTATACTTCCGAGGTGCTGGCAATCAGCATGCGGGCACCTTTCACGCGGGCCAGGCCCAGCAGGTTGTGGGTGCCCAGCGAACCCACTTTCAGGGTCTGAATCGGAATTTTGAGGTAGTCAATCGGCGAGGCCGGCGAGGCGAAGTGCAGAATGTAGTCGAGTTTACCGGGCACGAACACAAACTTGCTCACGTCGGCGTGATGGAATTCAAAGTCCTCCTTGCCAAACAGGTGCTCGATGTTCTGGAGCGAACCCGTAATTAGGTTGTCCATGGCAATGACGTGGTAGCCCTCGGCCAGAAACCGGTCGCAAAGGTGGGAACCCAGGAACCCGGCCCCACCGGTGATGAGGACGCGCTTTTTTTCGTTGGTGTTATCAGTCATGATTTTTATTGGCTTGTCATTCTGCGCACGGCGAACGGCCTTATTATGTTCGCATCGCTCTATTTTGTATCAATCCTGACGAATGCCGACGAGAGAAGTCCCTTCGCTACGTTCAGGATAACGGCACGGCATTAAGCCTGCACTGGCTCCTTGTGGTCGGTTTTAATACCGATGCAATGGTACGCGAAACCCAGGCTTTTCAGCTCGCTGGCTTCGTAAATATTGCGGCCGTCAAAAATCACCTTTTGCTTCATCAGGCGGGCCACCACGTCGAAATTGGGGGCGCGAAAATCGGGCCATTCCGTCACCACGAGCAAGGCATCGGCGTCAATGAGAGCGGCAAATTCGTCCTTGGCATAGGTCACGGTGTCGCCCAGCGAGTGCTTGGCTTCGGGCATCGACACCGGGTCGTAAGCGGTAACGGTGCAGCCGGCGGCCAGCAGCTTTTCGATGATGACCAGGGACGGGGCCTCGCGCATGTCATCGGTTTTGGGCTTGAATGACAGGCCCCAAACCGCGATTTTCAGGCCCTGTAATTCACCGCCGAAATGCCGGCTCACTTTGTCGAAGAGCACCGATTTTTGCTGCTCATTCACGCTTTCCACGGCCCGCAGCACCTGCATGTCGTAGCCGTTTTCCTGGGCGGTTTTAATCAGCGCCTTTACGTCCTTAGGGAAGCAGGAACCGCCGTAGCCAATACCCGGATAGATAAATTTGGTGCCGATACGGGCATCGGAACCGATGCCGCGTCGCACCATGTTCACGTCGGCCCCCATGATTTCGCACAGATTGGCCACGTCGTTCATGAAGCTGATTTTGGTGGCCAGCATGGAATTAGCCGCGTATTTTGTCATCTCCGCCGACGGAATATCCATGAAGATAATCGGATGGCCGTTGAGCAGAAAGGGCTTGTAGAGTTTGGTCATCACGTCTTCGGCCCGTTCCGAGGCCACGCCCACCACAATGCGGTCGGGCTTGAGGAAGTCGTCGATGGCCGCACCTTCTTTCAGAAACTCGGGGTTGGAAGCCACATCGAACTCAATATTGACCCCACGCTTGGCTAGGGCCTGCTCGATTTCGGCGCGCACCTTGGCGGCCGTGCCCACGGGCACCGTGCTTTTGGTCACGATAACGCCGTAGCTGCTCATGTGCTCGCCAATGCCACGGGCCACGGCCAGCACGTACTTCAAGTCGGCCGAGCCATCCTCGCCGGGCGGCGTACCCACGGCGATAAAAGCCACGTCGCAATCCTTAATGGCCTCGGCCAGGTTGGTAGAGAAGTTCAAACGGCCTTTTTCCACGTTCCGGCTCACCATTTCTTCCAGGCCGGGCTCGTAAATCGGCAGGATGCCTTGGTGCAGATTGTCAATTTTTTTCTGGTCGATATCGATGCAGACCACATCAATCCCTACTTCGGCAAAGCAAGTGCCGGTTACCAGGCCAACATAGCCAGTGCCTACTACTGCAATTTTCATTAGGTAAGATTTATGAATTATACGTTTTAAATCATGAGTTGCAAATTATTAATCAAAAAAAAAGGCCAGACAACGTGCTATTTGCACGTCGCAACCCAATTCATAACTCATAATTTAAAATTCATAATTCAGATTAAGCCATGTACTTTTTCCACCAGGTCTGGAATACGATGAGGCCCCAGATGCGGGCATGCACATCGCCGGGGCTGCGCGAAAACAGTTGGGTTTTGAGGGCGCGAATGGCCTGCACATCGAAGATGCCCTGACTTTCGATGAACTCATCGCGCAGCAGGTCGTCTTCAATCAGGGAGCGCAGCTCGCCGCGCATCCACTTCAATAGGGGCACTTCGAAGCCGTGCTTGGGCCGGTCGTAGAGCTCGACGGGCAGCTCGCTGCGGAAGGCATCCTGCACGATGCGCTTTTTCATGGTCGCATCGACCTTGCTGGTTACGGGGATGGAAAAGGCAAAATCGACCACCTTGTAGTCGAGAAACGGGGTGCGCACTTCCAGCGAGTTAGCCATGCTCATCAGGTCTACTTTCGTGAGCATGTCGTAGGGCAGCACCAGGGTCATGTCGGTGAGCAGCACCTCGTTGAGGTCACCATCGGCGTGCAGGTGGGCCAAGATGTCCTTACGGCGCTTTTCGGCAGCTTTCTTACCCACTTTGCGGCGGCTGGCGGGGCTCAGCAGGTCGCGGGCACCGGCGGCCGAGGCGAAGGAGGCCCAGTCCCAGTACCGGTCTTTCACGCCGGCCGTCATGCCGCGCGAAAAGCGCTGGAGCTGCCGGATGCGGTTGCCAAAAAAGCCGTTGCGCGACTTGGGCAGCACGTCCCACACAAAGCCCAGTGCGGTCACGGCTTCGGCCTTCACGCCGCCCTGCCGCACTTTGAACTCGCCCATGTGCTTGTTGTAGCCGCCAAACATTTCGTCGGCCCCGTCGCCGCTCAGGGCCACGGTTACTTTTTGGCGGGTGCGCTGGCTGAGGATGTACACGGCCAGGGCCGAGGAGTCGGCAAACGGCTCATCGAGGTAGTCCAACATGCTGTGGATGTGCTCGTAGAGGTCGTCGTTGGTGAGCGAGAAAACCGTGTGGTTGGTCTTGTGGCGGGCCGCAACCAGGTTGGCGTACTTGGTTTCGTCAAAGAACGGCTCGTCCTTGAAGCCGATGCTGAACGTGCTCAGGTGCGGGGTGTGGCGGGCAGCCAGCGCGGCAATCACCGACGAGTCGATGCCGCCGCTGAGGAAGCAGCCCAGGGGCACGTCCGCCACGAGGCGGCGTTGCACGGCTCCGTCCATCAACTCGACCAGCTTGTGCTGCTGCTGTTCGTAGCTGAGCTTGTTTTTGGCAACTTTCTTGGGGTCGTAAGGAATTTTATACCAGGCCTTGCCCACCACCTTATTCCCCTTGATGTAGAGGTAATGGCCGGGCAGCATCTTTTTCACGCCCTTGAAAATACTGGCCGGGCCGGGAATGTAGTTCAGCTGCAAATACTGGCTCAGGGCTACGTAGTCGAGCTTGCGGGGCACCCCGAGGGCCATCATCGACTTCATTTCCGAAGCGAAAAACAGCTTGTCCTCGTCGCGGTAAATGAGCAGCGGCTTCACGCCGTACCGGTCGCGGGCGATGAACAGGGA
>JAYULN010000679.1:0-3141 GCA_043763525.1 Hymenobacter sp. | reverse complement strand
TCAGGTTGAGGGGCGTGGCCTGGTCGGTGGTGGCGGTGTAGTCGAGGCGCAGGGCATTCCCTTCGGTGAGGGTGTAGACCACCGTTACAACCAGGTTGCCGGGGTAGCCTTCTTCGCCGGCGGGGCTGTGGTAGGTCAGCGTCAGGGTTTCGCCGGCGGCAGAAGTACCGGGCACGGCCTGCCAGATGCGCTGGTCGAAACCGACTTTGCCGCCGTGCAGGGAATTGGGGCCGTTATTGGTGGCGAGTTGATGGGCATGGCCATCGAGCGAGAACCGACCCTTGGCAATGCGGTTGCCGTAGCGGCCAATCAGCGCCCCAAAGTAGGGGTTGGCCTTGCGGAAAGCCGGGCTTTGGTAGCCGCTCACCTCATCGAAACCCAGCACCACGTCGCCGAGCTGGCCGTTTCTATCCGGCATCAGCAGGCTAATGAGCGTGCCGCCGTAATTGCTGATGGTGGCCGTGGCCCCATGAACATTGCGAAGGGTGAAAAGCTGGACTTCGGTGCCCTCGGTAGTGCGGCCGAAAGAGGTAACGGTAGGCATAAACGAATGTAGCGAGGACTTTGGCTACGGCCAACCGGCTTCCGTTCAAAAAGCCGCAATTCGGCTCACTAAATCGTTTGCGGCCCGCCGCTTCTCCTCCCACCGCGAGCCACCGCACAGGCAGCAGGGTCGCTACATCTCAATAAACCACTCTGATTTTCTTATTGTTAAGTTCTCTTAGACCAAAATATGCATGCTATATTTTCCTTATCTTCAAGCAATACCCTTTAGCTAACCACGCCCCGACCCACGCCCCGCGCCGGCCGGGCAGGCCGCCCATCACCGGCCGCCTTCCTCCTAAAAGACTACTATTATGACAATTAACCTCATCCTCCCCGAGCAGTTCGTTCCCCAGTTCCAAACCCTGAATCCCGCGCAGCACCAGAACCACGAGCTGCCCATCTGGCCCGGCTGCTTCGCCGCCGTGCAGGCCGGCAACAAACCCTTCGATGTACGCCAGAACGACCGCAACTTCCAGGTCGGCGACGAGCTGCTGCTCCGCGAGTTCGAGCCCGAAACCGAACAGTACACCGGCCGCGCCCTCACCCGCTGGGTGAGCTACGTGCTGCAAGGGGGCGTGTTCGGCATCGAGCCCGACTGGTGCGTACTAGGTTTCAGCGACCAGCCCCCGATACCGAGCGGCATCACCGATATCCGCCTCTGGTAACTCCACTATAGCACCAAACGCCACTCCCCGCCGAGCCACCTCCTTCCCGTGTCGCCCACGGCCGAAGGCGGCCGGGCCTTGGCGTATTACTTTTGGCTCACGCACTTGCCTCAGACAATATGATTGAAAAAATCACCATCCGCAATTTCTTGAGATTGCCGGAATTCCAGTTAAATAACCCCGGTCAAATCAACTTGATTATTGGGGAGAATGATACTGGCAAGACGGGCTTGCTCCGGCTGCTCTACGCCGCATCAAAGTCGCTGGAAACCGTGAGCCGGGGCCGGCAGGCACCCAGCGACGCATCACCGTTCAAAGCCGCTTTCAGCAAAAAGCTGGACGGAGTTTTTCAGCCTCGGCTCACTACGGGTATTGGGTCGCTGGTGATGAAAGGCAGCAAGGAAAAACTGAGTTTGGAGCTCACTTTTAAGCTAACCGACGGAACAAAATCGACTATGCGGGCGGCCTTTACCGAATCGGCCCGTACTACTTTCAGCGACATCAATGAGCACATCGAACCCGCTGATGAGGCGTTCAATGCCCTGTTTATTCCCGCCAAGGAAGTATTAACCGCTTTCCGGGCCATCCGCTTCACCCGTGTTCCGCATAACCTGCTGGGATTTGACGACACGTACCTCGACCTGATAGATAGCTTGGACGTTCCCACTAGCCGTGGCAACTATCTCCCTGCATTCAAGCGGGTCAACGAAGCCTTAGAAGAGTTATTCAGCGGTGAAATTCGGCAGACGGAAAAAGAGGAACGGTTTGTTTTTTATAAGGGCAAACAGGAGTTTCCGATGTCTCTCACGGCCGAGGGTATCAAAAAGATTGGCATCCTGACTACTCTTATCCGCAACCGCCAGCTGCGCAAAGGAACAGTGCTGTTTCTCGACGAGCCGGAAACTGCACTGCATCCCAAAGCCATCCGCGCCCTGATGGGCATGCTTGTTAATCTGGCTCAAGCTGGTGTGCAGATTTTTCTTACCTCCCACAACTATTTCGTTGCTCAGCAGCTGGCTATTTACGCCCGTCGGTACCCCAAGCTAAGCGTACAGTGCTGCTCATTGGTTGCCGAGATGCAGGAGGGTGGAGTTTACCCTGTCTTTTCAGATATGCGCGATGGCTTACCCGCCAATCCTATTGTAGATGCCGCTCTATCTATGTTTGACGAGGAAATTGCTTTAAACCTGGGCTTGTGAAGCAGCTAGTTATGCCCTACACCGAGTCGCAGATTACGTTCAATCTGACCGGCTACGAATATTTCGCATTTGAGAATTGTGCTGGTTATCAATGGCGCTCCCCCCATAATTTGGGAGAGATGGATATTGGTTGGTACGACCCCAACAATCAACGATTGTACGTTGCGGAGCTAAAAGATTATACTGTTTGGTTACAAGCTGAAGCCCCTGCAATTGGTACCCGTCTGATTGATTTGTTCCACAAGTCGTTATCGGTAATTGCTATGCTTTCAGCTGTGCGCGTGGGTAACCCTGCTACCAGAGATATTGATTCCTGCTTTCCCCCTTCGTGGCCACGGTCCAATCCAGTGCATTTACTTCATATTATCCATTGCCGCCCATCGGATGAAGTGAAACTTTCCTTTATGATTAAGAAGCTACAAGAGTACATGCGCCCTCAATACCTGGAATTATTTAATGTTGCCAGCTGCATTATTATGTCTCATCGTCAAGCAACTTCAACTTTCCCATTAATAATTAGCTGACCTTTTACTTCCCGGCTAACACACCAAAAAGCCCCCACAGCAACAGCTACGGGGGCTTCTTCGTGTCTCAAAAGGTCCAGCTACCGCAGCACTGTTTCGCGGGCGGCGGCCGTTACTTTGGCGCTTAGCTCGCGCACGGCCTGGGCGATGCCGGCGGCATCGAAGCCGCACTCTTTGTAGAGCTCATCCTGGGTGCCGTGCTCGACT
>JAYULN010000678.1:0-18050 GCA_043763525.1 Hymenobacter sp. | reverse complement strand
GGTTGCCATGCTTGGGAAAGTTGGCGTGGCTGCTCCAGTTCTGCACGCCCAGCACGGCAATGGAATCGGTGCCGCGGCGGATGGTGTGGCTGGTGTCGTTGAGCAGGGTCCAGCCGATTTTGGCGTGGTTGTGCATCAGGCGCTCGAGGTTTTCGCGCTTCTGGGCGGGGCTGTCCCAGGCCACGTAGTCGCCATAGTCGTGGTTGCCGAGGCTGGAAAAAATGGGCAGCTCGGACTTGATTTGTTGCAGCGCCGGAATGTGCGGCTCTACCTCGATGGCGCGGTTGTTCACCAGGTCGCCGGTCATCAGGATAAGGTCGGCGTTTTGCCGGTTAATCATGGCCACGGCCCGGTGCAGCGGCTCGGTCGAGTTGAAGCTGCCGGTGTGGAGGTCGGAAATTTGCAGCACTTTGAAGCCCTCGAACGCCGGCGGCAGGTTGGGAAAACGCAGCGTGACGCGGCGTACCTGATAGTCGGTGGCACCCTTGGCCATGCCCCACAGCAGGCCGAAAAACGGAATTGCGCCCAGGCCCAGCGCCAGTTTAGCGAGGAACTCACTGCGCGGAATGGCGTTGGCTTCAACCCCGGCGGGCCGCGTGGCCGCGCTCACGGCCCAGCGGCCCAGTCGCGTCACATCTTCGAGCAGCAGCGGAATGAGGATGACCAGCTTGGCCCCCAGTAGCAACAGCGGCAGGCTCATCAGGTAGCTTTTGAGCACCGTATTGCCCAGCTGCCGGGTCGAGCCCGCCCAGAAAGCCAGGCCCCACACGGCCACCGTGAGCAACCAATAGCCAACGGCCACCACCCGCCGCATATTGGGCGGCAGCGCCTGCGTGAGGGTGCGCATGGCCTGGTAGCCATACCATTCGGCCAGTACCACCACGGCCAGTACCACCCATAAAACCAACGGATTTCGCATAAATCAGAATAAATGAATCGTATCGCCACCGCTTTGTGCCGCACCGAGTTTGGTACTTAAACGCACCCGGCCGGCTTTTGCTTTACATTCAATGGACTTTTTGCCCTCTACCAACCCCGTGCCGCGTGGAAACCCCTGACAGCCTGACCGAACGTCCCGCCCCCGCCTACGCCCCGCCCGGCGCACTCGGCATCAAAAGCTGGGCCGAGGAAGACCGGCCCCGCGAAAAGCTGCAAGCCAAGGGCCGCGCCGCCCTCTCCGATGCCGAACTCCTGGCCATTCTGCTCGGTTCCGGCACCGTCAAACTTTCGGCCGTCGACGTGGCCAAGCTCATGCTGCAAGGCGTGGGCAACGACCTCAACGCCCTGGCCCGCGAAAGCGTGAAGCAGCTCTGCCGCCACCCCGGCATCGGCGAGGCCAAGGCCATTGCGGTGGTGGCCGCGCTGGAACTGGGCCGCCGCCGCAAAGAGGCCGATGCCGCCCCGCGCACCACCATCACTTGCTCGCGCGACATTTATAATTTGATTCGGCCGAATTTGATGGACCTGCCCCACGAAGAATTCTGGGTAATTCTATTGAACCGTGCCAACGTGGTGATGCGCAAAACGGCCATCAGCCGGGGCGGCGTGGCTGGCACCGTGGCCGACCCCAAAATGATTTTCAAGGAAGCGCTGGAACAATTGGCCAGCAGCATTATTCTGGTGCATAACCACCCCAGCGGCAACCGCAACCCCAGCGCCGCCGACATTCAGCTAACCAAAAAGCTAAAAGAAGCCGGCAATTTTCTGGATTTACCGATTCTCGACCACCTCATTTATTCCGACCAGGGCTATTACAGCTTCGCCGATGAGGGCATGTTATAACCCATTGATTTTCGCTGATTAGCGGCAGCCTTATTTTATTTCTTATTTTCAACTCCTTCTGCACTCCGCAAATTTCCGTGCGAAAAATCAGATGATTAAGAAACTACTCCTGGTCGCCGCGCTAATTGGCATTGTACTTTATTCCTTAAATGGAATTAAGACCTCACTGAGTGTCTATGCGGCGGAGCTTAATAAATTTCGCACCGAGAAAAACCGGGCTTTCCGCGAAGCGCCCACCTCGCCCCTGACTCCTCCCCAAAAGGCCGTATTCGATAGCCTGAGCTACTATCCGGGCGATTTAAATTTTGTGGTTACCGCGACTATTTCCCGCAGCTTTCGCCCCGATACCACGCTTATTCAGATGAGTGCTTACAAGGCTGAGAAATACATTCACTGGGGCCAGGCTCAATTTAAAATTGATAACCAGAGCGCGCAATTAGGTATTTATTTAAAAACCAACGGCACCGATTCCACGCTATTTATTCCCTTCACCGACCGCACCAACGGGCACGAAACCTACGGCGGCGGCCGCTACCTCGATGCCCCGCGCCCCAAGCTCGACGAGACGGAAATTACGCTGGACTTCAACCGGGCATATAACCCCTACTGCGCCTACAATAACGAGTACAGCTGCCCCGTGCCGCCGGCCGAGAACCGACTGTCCATTGCCATTCCGGCGGGCGAAAAATCGTTTCACGACTAGGCCCGCCAGCCGCAGTACAACCCATTCGCGGCAAACTATTTAGCCACAAAAATGCGGGTTCAGTAGCAGCAGCCACGCCTTGTGCGCTGCCAACGCCCGCTATATTCATCCTCCCGAAGGCTCGTAAAGAATTCGGAGAAGCCCCACAACCCCTCCTTATTAACCCACCGAAACATGTCAAAAATTAAAGTAGCCAACCCGGTAGTGGAGCTCGATGGCGATGAGATGACGCGCATCATCTGGAAGTTTATCAAAGACAAGCTGATTACGCCCTACCTGGAGCTCGACATCAAGTATTACGACCTCGGCATCGAGCACCGCGACGAGACGAACGACCGGGTGACCATCGACTCGGCCAATGCCATCCGGCAGTACGGCGTGGGCATCAAGTGCGCCACCATCACGCCCGACGAGGAGCGGGTGAAAGAGTTCGGTCTCAAGCAGATGTGGAAATCGCCCAACGGCACCATCCGCAATATCCTGGATGGCACGGTGTTCCGCGAGCCCATTGTGATGAGCAACGTGCCTCGCCTGGTGCCGAATTGGACGGCCCCTATCTGCATTGGCCGTCACGCGTTTGGCGACCAGTACCGCGCCACCGATTTCGTGACCAAGGGCAAGGGCAAGCTCACCATCACCTTCACGCCCGAAGACGGCGGGGCCGAGCAGTCGTTCGAGGTGTATAACTTCAAGAGCGACGGCGTGGCCATGGCCATGTACAACACCGACGAGTCGATTCGCGGCTTCGCCCACGCCTGCTTCAATCAGGCCCTGATGAAGGGCTGGCCGCTGTATTTGAGCACCAAAAACACCATCCTGAAGAAGTACGATGGCCGCTTTAAAGACATCTTCCAGGAGATTTACGAGCAGGACTACCTGGCCAAGTTCAAGGCAGCCGGCATCACCTACGAGCACCGGCTGATTGACGACATGGTGGCCTCGGCCCTGAAATGGCACGGCAACTTCGTGTGGGCCTGCAAAAACTACGACGGCGACGTGCAAAGCGACACCGTGGCCCAGGGCTTCGGCTCGCTCGGCCTGATGACTTCGACCCTGGTAACGCCCGATGGCAAAACCATGGAAGCCGAAGCCGCCCACGGCACCGTGACGCGCCACTACCGCGACCACCAGGCCGGCAAGCCCACCAGCACCAACCCCATCGCCAGCATCTTCGCCTGGACGCGCGGCCTCGAATTCCGCGGCATCCTCGATGGCAACCAGGAGCTCATCGACTTCTGCAAGGCCTTGGAAGCCGTGTGCGTCGAAACCGTGGAAAGCGGCAAAATGACCAAGGATTTGGCCGTCTGCATCCACGGCAGCAAGGTGGAGCACGGCCGGGACTACCTCTACACGGAGGAGTTTCTGGAAGCGCTGAACGAGAATTTGAAAAAGAAGCTGGCGTAACCTCACCCCCTACCCCCCTCTCCAAAACAGAGGGGGCACCGGAAATGCTTCTGGTGTCAAGTTCAGAAATACAGAAGAAGCCAGCGCAATGCGCTGGCTTCTTTTTTGGGCATCTAGGGAAAAACTGGTGCCCCCTCTTTTTTGGAGAGGGGGTCAGGGGGTGAGGTTGACCCCTGCCGTACCTTTGCCCGGCCTTCATAAACTGTTCACTGAAAATGCGTATTTCCCTCGACTGGCTTAAAACCCTCATTCCGACCGATAAACCTGCCGGCGAAATTGGCGTGCTCCTCACCGGCTCGGGCCTGGAAGTGGAAAGCGCCGAGGAGTTGGAAAGCATTCCCGGCGGGCTACGTGGCGTGGTGCTGGGCACCGTGCTCACCCGCGAAGCCCACCCCGATGCCGACAAGCTGAGCCTGACCACCGTGGACGTGGGCGACGGCACCCCGCGCCAGATTGTGTGCGGCGCTCCCAACGTGGCCGCCGGCCAGCGCGTTGTCGTAGCGCTCGAAGGTGCCACGCTGCACCCCGCGCAGGGTGAGCCGTTCAAAATCAAGAAGAGTAAAATTCGCGGCGCGGCTTCCGAAGGCATGATTTGCGCCGAGGACGAAATTGGCTTGGGCACCTCGCACGCCGGCATTATGGTGCTGGAAACCAAGCTACCGAATGGCACGCCGGCCGCCGGTTATTTCGGCCTGGGCTCCGATACGGTGTACGAAATCGGCCTCACGCCCAACCGGGCCGATGCCGCCTCGCACTACGGCGTGGCCCGCGAGCTGCGCGCGTTGCTGCGCCAGCCCTGCCACCTGCCTGACGTGAGCGGCTTTCAGACCCCCGCCACGGCGGCGGCCAACATTGGGGTCACCATCGAGGATGCCACCGCCTGCCCGCGCTATGCTGGCCTGCTGCTCGAAAACGTGCAGGTTGGCCCTTCGCCCGAGTGGTTGCAGCGCCGCCTGCGCAGCATCGGCCTGTCGCCCATCAACAACGTGGTGGACGTGACCAATTTTGTGCTGCACGAGTTGGGCCAGCCCCTGCACGCCTTCGATGCCGACCAGATTGCCGGAGACCGGATTCGGGTGAAGCGCGCCGAAGCCGGCGAGAAATTCGTGACCCTGGATGGCATGGAGCGCAGTTTGAAAGCCGAGGATTTGGTGATTGCTGATGCCCACGGCGCGCCCATGGCGCTGGCCGGCGTGTTCGGCGGCCAGGCCTCGGGCGTGAGCGAAGCCACCACCCGCGTGTTTCTGGAAAGCGCCTACTTCGGCCCCGCCGCCGTGCGCCGCACTTCCCAAACGCACCAATTGAAGACCGATGCCTCGTTCCGCTTCGAGCGTGGCACCGACCCGCACATGGTCATTATTGCCCTGAAACGGGCGGCCCTGCTGTTGCGGGAAGTGGCCGGTGCTACGGTTGCCGCCCCCATCGTGGACGAGTACCCCGCGCCCATCGGCCACGCGGCCGTGCGCCTGCGCCTGCCCCGCGTCGAGCGGCTGGTGGGCCAGTTCATCGCGCCCGAGCGCATCCGCCAGATTCTCACCGACCTTGATATCCTGATTGTCGGGGAAAGCGCAGATGCCGCCGGCCACGCCGAATGGCTATTGTCGGTGCCGCCGCACAAGGTGGACGTGACGCGCGAAGCGGATATCATCGAAGAAATTCTGCGGATTTACGGCTATAATAACGTGGCGCTGCGGCCGAACAATTCGGCTTCATTTTTGGCGAAATTCCCGAACCCCGACCCGGAGGTAACACGGGTAAAAATCGCCTCGCTGCTGAGTGGGCAGGGCTTTTCAGAAATCCTGACTAATTCGCTGACTAATTCGGCATATTTCGATAAAGCCGGCGAAACGAATAATTCGCTGGTACGAATCCTGAATTACAACAGTGTTGAACTGAATGCGATGCGGCCCACACTGCTGCATTCGGGGCTGGAAATAATTCGGCACAACATCAACCGCCGTCAGCGCGATTTGAAGCTGTATGAGTTCGGCAAAGTTTACTCGCAGAATGAGGGCGGGAAATATATCGAGAAGACCAAGCTCGTTATTTATTTGACCGGCAACGCGGCCGGCGAAACCTGGCAGCATAAATCTGATAAAGCGGCGTTTCAGGACCTGGCCGGGGCGGTGCAGCAGGTGTTGGCGGCGCTGGGCTTTGGCGGAGCGGCCTCGCAGCCAGTGCAGCACGAATACCTGGCGGGCGGGCTGGCGCTGCTGGTGCATAACCAGCCGGTGGCGCAGCTGGGGGCCGTAGCAGCCGCCGTGCTCAAGCGCCTCGACGTGAACCAGCCGGTGTGGTACGCCGAGCTGGACTGGGACGCGCTGAGCAAGAAATACAAGCCCACGCTGGTGGCCCGCGAGCTGTCGAAATTCCCGGAAGTGCGCCGCGATTTGAGCCTGGTGGTTGATGCCGGCGTAACCTTCGACCAGCTGCGCCAGATTGCCCAGCGCACCGAGAAAAAGCTGTTGCAAGGCATCAATGTATTCGATGTGTACGCTGGCGAGAACCTGGGCGCGGGTAAAAAATCCTACTCCGTGAGCTTCACCTTGCAGGACTTCGGCCAGACGCTGAGCGAGCAGGCCATCGACCAGGTGATGCAGCGGCTGATTGGGCAGTTTGAGAAGCAGGCGGGAGCATTGATTCGGAAGTAGCCATTCGGGCATTTTCAGACCGCAGAGGGCGCAGAAGGGGGCGCGGAGGCCGCGGAATGTTCTGCGACTTCTGCGCCCCCTTCCACGTCTTCTGCGGGCTGAAACTGTAATGCCCCCGGCATCGGACCGATAAACCCGACCGTAGCGCAAGCCGTCCGGCATTTGCCTTCCCGGCTGTAAGTTGCGGCCCAGTTCATCATTGACATTTCTTATTCCTTCACCTTTTCCTACAAAATGAACCTTCGTTTCCTTTCCACGCTGGGCTTGGCCCTGATTACGACAGCCAGCCTGGCCCAGCAGAACAAGCCAGCGGCCAAGGCCCTGGCCACCAAAACGACCTTGATGACCACGCCCGGTGGCACCAGGCTGGTTGAAAAAGTGACTAAGCAGCCCGGCCAGGTGATGATTCCCTACGAGAAGTACGTGCTGCCGAACGGCCTTACGCTCGTGGTGGCCGAAGACCATTCCGACCCGCTGGCACACGTGGATGTGACCTATCCACGTGGGCTCGGCCCGCGAGCAGATTGGCAAGTCGGGCTTCGCCCACTTCTTCGAGCACATGATGTTCCAGGGCTCCGACCACGTGGGCGACCAGCAGCACTTCAAGCTGGTGACCGCCGCCGGCGGCACCCTGAACGGCTCGACGACCACCGACCGCACCAACTACTTCGAAACCCTGCCCAGCAACCAACTCGAAACCGGCCTCTGGCTCGAAGCCGACCGCATGGGTTTCCTGCTCGATGCCGTGAGCCAGAAGAAGTTTGAGATTCAGCGTTCGACCGTGAAAAACGAGCGCGGCGAGCGGGTGGATAACACGCCTTATGGCCAGTCGCAGGAGTACATCATTCGCACGCTGTACCCGTACGGCCACCCCTACTCCTGGTCGCCGATTGGCTACCTCGAAGACCTGGACCGCTCCGACGTGAACGACCTGAAAAACTTTTTCCTGCGCTGGTACGGCCCCAACAACGCCACCCTGACCGTGGGCGGCGACGTGAAGACCGCCGAGGTGGTGAAGCTGGCCGAGAAATACTTTGGCTCCATTAAGCGCGGGCCAGCCGTGCCGGTGCAGAAGCTGCCCGCCCCCGTGCTGAGCCAGGACCGCTACGTGAGTTACTCCGACAACATCCGCTTCCCAATGCTGCAGATGGTGTTTCCGACCGTGCCCCACGGCCACCCCGACGAAGTGGCCATTGATGCCCTGGCCGACATCTTGGGCGGCGGCAAAACCTCGCTGCTCTACAAAAACCTGGTAAAGAACCAGAAAACCGTGCAGACCCAGGTTTACCAGCAGAACAATGAGCTGAGCGGAACCCTGGCGTTTGTATCTCTGCCCCTGCCCGGCAAAACCCTCGACAGCACGGAGTATATTATTCGCAATACGCTGAAAGAGTTTGAGAAGCGTGGCGTAACCGACGGGGACGTGCAGCGCTTCAAGGCCCAAATTGAGGCCCAGACCATCAACAGCCTGGCCAGCGTGCAGGGCAAGGTGAGCCAGCTGGCTGCTAATCAAACCTTCTTCGGCAATCCCAACTACATTGCCGTCGAAACCCGGGAGTTGAAAGCTCTTACCAGGGCCGACGTGCAGCGCGTGTACGACAAGTACCTGAAAGGCAAGCACGCCGTAATTTTGAGCGTGCTGCCCAAAACCGGCGGGGTGGCCGCCGCCAAACCCGACAACTTTACCATCGACAAGGCAGGCTACAAAGCCCCTGACTACGGCTACGCCGGCCTGAAGTACGTGAAGGCCACCGACACCTTCGACCGCGGCAAGCAGCCCGCCGCCGGTGCCAACCCCGTGGTGAAAGTACCCGCTCTGTACCAGGAAACCCTGCCCAACGGCCTGAAAGTGGTGGGCACGAAGAACACCGAGATTCCGGCCGTGAACATGCGCCTGACCATCCGCGGCGGCCACCGCCTGGAGCAGGCCATGCCGGACAAGGCCGGCCTGGCCCAACTCACGGCCAGCATGCTGAACGAGGGCTCGGAGAAGTACACCGGCGAGCAGATTTCGGCCGAGTTTGACAAGCTGGGCTCCCAGGTATTCGTGAACGCCAGCGACAACGAAACCATCGTGACCGTGCAGAGCCTGACCAGGAACCTGCCCGCCACCCTGGCCCTGCTCGACCAGCGCCTGCTGCACCCGCGCTTCGATGCCCAGGACTTCGCCCGCGTGAAAAAGCAGCAGCAGGAACGGCTTGCCAACTTCGTTAACCAGCCCCCCGTTATCGCCGACCTCACCTACAACCGCTTGCTCTACGGCCAGAACAACATTGCTGGCACGCCCGTGGCTGGCACCACGGCCTCGGTGAGCAGCCTCACGCTCGACGACGTGAAGAGCTTCTACAATACCTACTACGCCCCCAACGTGAGCTCGCTGGTGGTCGTGGGCGACCTGGACCAGGCGACGCTTGACCCGCAGCTGGGCTTCCTCAAAAACTGGGCGAAGAAGGACGTAACCCTCCCCACCGATATGGCCGGTATGCAGCCCGACAAAACCACCGTATACTTCGTAAACAAGCCGGGCGCGGCCCAGTCCGAAATCCGCGTGGGCTACCTCACCGACATGAAGTATGATGCCACCGGCCCTTACTACCGCGCTGGTCTGTCCAACTACGTACTCGGGGAGGCCTTCAACTCGCGCATCAACCTGAACCTGCGCGAGAACAAGGGCTACACCTACGGCGCCCGCTCGGGCTTTGCCGGCACCCGCTACGCCGGCCCGTTCACGGCCCAGGCTGGCGTGCGTGCCGATGCCACCGCCGCTTCGGTTAAGGAGTTTATGAGCGAAATCACGAACTACGCCAACGGGATTTCGGACGAGGAACTGGCCTTCATGCAATCATCCATCGGCCAGCGAGATGCCCTCCGGTACGAAACCGGCCAGCAGAAAGCCGGCTTCCTGGCCCGCCTGGTTGAGTACGACCTGCAACCCACCTACGTGAACCAGCAGACCGAAATCCTGAAAAATCTGAAGAGGGAAGACGTGCAGGCCATCGCCAAGCAGTACCTGCCCGCCGACAAGATGTACATCGTAGTAGTAGGCGATGAAAAGCAACTGCCCTCGCTCCAGGCCCTGGGCTACCCCGTGGTGCAGCTGGATATGGATGGCAAGCCCGTAGCAGCCGCCGCGCCCGTGGCCTCGCCCACGCCCATTGCCGCCCCCGCCGCCGATGAGAAAATGAAGTCTAAAACCGACGACGGCAGCAAAATCAAAACCAAGACCAAGAAGAGCTAAACCTCCGTCTCCGTCTGGCTTCTGATAGACTTTTGCAACGTCTGTTGTGCTGGGCCCGCGAAGCATGCTATCGCCACTGAACGATTTGTTCACTTGTGATAGGCCGCTTCGCGGGCCCAGCATGACAGACGTTGTTGGTTCTGGCTTTTACCAGCGAGCGCCAGGCCACGTTTTCAAACCGGCCTGATGCACAAGCCGCGAGCGGGCCGGAGGTAAAGCGTAGCTTTCGGGGAGGCGTTCTATCTTCACGCAAAAATTATCCTGCCCGTGGCCTCATCCCAACAGCTTGCCCAACTCGACCGCCTGGAGCGGCAGATTACCACCTTAGTGGCTGCCTATCAGCAATTGCGCGAGGAGCTGGCCGATGCCAACACCACCGTGCAGCAGCTGCGAGGCGACGTGCGTGAACGGGACCGACAGCTGAAGGAGCGCCAAAACCAGGAAAATATCGTTAAACTTGTGCATACCATAGCTGGGGAACCCACCCACGCCAACGAATTAAAACTGCGCCTCAACGAATACATCCGCGAACTGGACAAGTGTCTTGCCTATTTGAGAGACTAAACCGACTGACCCTCACCCCACCGTCGTAACTTCCGCCTTATGAGCGAACTAGCCATCAAAATTCGTATTGCTGACCGGGACTACCCCATGCGCGTTGACGTGCAGGATGAAGAACGGCTGCGCCTGGCCGGACGGCTGCTGGGCGACAAGCTGCGCGAATTTCGAGAAGGCTACGGCATTCAGGACAAGCAGGACCTGCTGGCCATGATTGCGCTGGCCACTATGGCCGACCAATTGAAAGTGAGCAAGGAAAAGGATGGCACCGATGCGGCGCTAACCGAACGGCTGGCTCGTTTCGACGAGCTGCTGGCCGGCGTGGTGCTGGCGGGCTGATACGAAGCCCCGCCCGGCACCCATATTCTCGTTGGCCCGGCAGGGCGGCGCGGTAATCGACCGCTTCCGCCCTGGTCCGGGCAAAGCTGTTTGCTCCAGTTATGGTTTTTTCACCCATTCAAAAACCATAATTATATGACACCCCTGATAATGTACAGCTTGCTCGCTGCCGTGGTCGCCCTTGTGGCGGGCATTGTGCTGGGCCGGCTGCTAGCCGGCAAGGCCCGGCTAGACCACGAGGGCGAGGCCACGGCCCGCGCCCAGCAAATCCTCCGCGAAGCCGAAGAGAAAGGCAACCGCCTCCGCGACGAAAAAATCAAGCAGGCCGACGAGCGCCTGGAGCAGTCGAAGAACAAGTTCAAGACCCTGCGCAACGAGTTCGACCAGGAAGGCCGCCGCCTCAAAGGCGAGTTGGAAAGCGAGCTGATCCAGCGCCGCCAGGGCGTAGTGGAGCAAGAGCAGAGCATCAAAATGCTGACTGAAACCACTCAGCGCCAGCTCGAACAGCTGCAAAAGAAAGAGACCGACCTGGAGCGCCAGCGCGAAAAAAACCAGACCGACACCCAGCAGCTGCGCGACAAGCTGGACAGCCAGGCCGAAAAGCGCCGCCTCGACCACGAGGAAACAATGGCCGAGCTGGAAGAGAAGCAGCGCGAAGCCGATGAGCAGCTACACTCGGTGCAGCGCCAGCTCGAAACCATCGCCAATCTCACCGCCGCCGAAGCCCGCGAGCAGTTGGTGGAGTCGTTGAAGAACGAGGCCCAGATTCAGGCCAGCTCTTACGTGAAGGACACCGTGGCCCAGGCCAAGCTGACGGCTACCAAGGATGCCAAGAAGATTGTGCTCGAAACCATTCAGCGCACCGCTTCGGAGCACGCCATTGAGAACTGCGTGTCGATTTTCAACATTGAAAGCGACGACGTGAAGGGCAAAATCATCGGCCGCGAGGGCCGCAACATTCGGGCGCTGGAGGCAGCGACGGGCGTGGAAATCATTGTGGACGACACGCCGGAGGCCATCATCATCTCGGGCTTCGACCCGGTGCGCCGCGAAATTGCCCGCCTCTCGCTGCACTTGCTGGTGAAGGACGGCCGGATTCACCCCGCCCGCGTGGAGGAAATCGTGGCCAAAACCCGCAAGAACATTGAGGAGGAAATCGTCGAAATCGGTGAGAAAACCATCATCGACCTTGGCATTCACGGCCTGCACCCCGAGCTGATTAAGATGGTGGGCCGGATGCGTTTTCGCTCCAGCTACGGCCAGAACCTGCTGCAACACAGCCGCGAAGTAGCCAATCTCTGCGCCACCATGGCCGCCGAAATGGGCCTCGACGTGAAGAAAGCCAAGCGCGCCGGCCTGCTGCACGACATCGGCAAGGTGAGCACCGAGGAGCCCGAGCTACCCCACGCCATTTTGGGCATGGAGATGGCCAAGAAGTGGAAAGAGCACCCCGACGTGGTGAACGCCATTGGCGCTCACCACGACGAGATTGAGATGACGGCCATGATTTCGCCGCTCGTGCAGGCCTGCGATGCCATTTCGGGCTCGCGCCCCGGGGCCCGCCGCGAGATGATGGAAAGCTACATCAAGCGCCTGAAGCAACTGGAAGAAACCGCCAACGGCTTCAAGGGCGTGAACCAGTGCTTCGCCATTCAGGCCGGCCGCGAGTTGCGCGTGATGGTGGACGCCGAGAACGTAACCGACGAACGCGCCGCCGAACTGAGCTTCGAGATTTCGCAGAAAATCGAGAAGGAGATGCAGTACCCCGGCCAGATTAAAATCACCGTGATTCGGGAGATGCGGGCCGTGGCCTATGCCAAGTAGCCTGTAGCATAGGCTTTCGCTTGTGCTTTTCGAGAAACAAAAAAGCTCCCGCAGCGAAAGTTGCGGGAGCTTTTTTGTGCCTAACTTCCTGCCTCCTCCCCAAAGCAACCCCTTTTCATCACGCTACCCTCCGATGAACCAACGGCTCCTTTTTCCGCTGACGCTACTGCTCAGCCAACTCCTGGCCGGCTGCGCGGTGTACATGCCCATTCAGTGCGCGGCCCCACAAATTACCGGCCAGCACCAGTCCGAAATAACCGGCAGCACCTACCTCAACGGTCGGTACGAACTGGCCAGGGCTTATTCGCCAGTTCGGCACCTGCTGGTGCGGGCGGCCTACAGCAACCTGCCAGCCCGTACCGATAGCACCTATTACCGCGGCCGGCAGTACGAGCTGGCGGCCGGCACCTATTGGCCGCTGGGCGCGCAGTGGCTGATAGGCGGGCTGGGCGGCTTCGGGCAGGCGCAAAGCGAGGCCCGCTACCAGGGCAGCGGCGGCTTGATAAATATCGGTCCCGTTCCGCCCGTCCAGCATGTTTTCGATGCGCACTACAATAAACTATTTGGGGAGGTATACGGCACTCTACAGGCCAGCGAAACTATTTCGATTGGGGCTGCCTACCGGGTTACCCGCGTGAATTTCACCTCCCTAACCGACGCGGGCGCGGCCGTGGATTTGAGCAGGATGATGCGGAGTGAGCCGATGCTGTTTTTTCGCGTGCGCCTGGGCAGCGGGCCGACTGAAACCCGGCCCATCCAGCTACAGGCCGCCTGGGGCACTTCCACCTCGCTTGGTTACGACCCTTCGCTTGCCGCCCCCAGCAGCGCCGATTACCAGCTGCAACAGCCGCGCGGCTACACCACCATCAGCATCAGCCTGTTTCCGCACTGCTTGTTACGCAAAATACAACCCAACAGCGAGGGGCAATAATGCGCAGCATGGTTGCTATTTCACTTTTGTTCTCAGGTATTTTGTCGCCGCCAGCATCACGGGGTCACGTTTGGCAAGAAAATCATTCAGGGTCGGCTTTATTTCCACGTCAGGCTTGATGCCATAGCCCACAAATTCCCGACCATCGGGATAGGTGTCCTGCTTGGTGCAGACTCTGGCCGAGCCACCACCCGGTAGCGGGAACGAGAGCGGTTGCCCGGTGCTGCCAAAAGAATTTTCACCCATTTTAATCATATGCTTCTGGGAAGCTGCTGCAATTAGAAAATCCTCGGCGGCCGAAGCCGTGTAGTGTCCAATCAGCAACGCTGTAGGCACTACAATTCTTTGGTCGGTTAATTTTATCGTATCCCCTGAGTAGTCAAACTCGTGGTAGAAGTTGCCTCGCGTTATCTTATATGACTTTAGTGCCTCCTGCTTTGTAAATCCCCATTCTTTTTTACCCGCGACGGTATCCTTGGGTTCGATGGAAGCTCCCCAGGCTTTATAAGCTCCAATGTGCAGACGACTACGACTTTTTGAACCGTACAGGAGCTTATCGTTTGTAAGGTATTTCAGGATGGCGGTCCCTATTTCGGTACTGCCGCCCCCGTTATTGCGTAAATCCATAATCAGACCTTTGGCTTTGTACAGCTCTGGTAATTTTCGAATAAATAAGCTGTCTATTTTAGCGTCATCAAATGAATTTAGCGCAACGTAGGCAATACCATTGGGAAGCCATTTAAATTCGAGGAGTTCCTGCTCCGGCTCGAAGGCTGGATAAACTTCTTGCTCTTTCGTTTTTTGGTGAGTCAATGTTAAGGAAACTACATTGCCTTTTGGCTTTTTAATTTTTACCTGATAAGCATCCCCTTCCAACCCTTTAATCAAATCACGGGTCCCCCAGTCTCTCAGGATGTAATCAGTAGAAGAAGAAATATACGGTGCGACCTGTTCAGCAATATAATTTGCGGTGGGCTTTCCATTTACCTCAACTATCTCGCTGCCAACCGGAATTTCATCCTTTTTGCTAGCGTTTGTTCGAACGACAATGGCTTTGTTATCGATGTTTTGTAAAAACAACCGATACTCTCCGAAGTTGGTGGTCATCTGTTCGATACCCGGCGGAAAATACACATTAGTATGACCATCCTTCAACGATGCACAGAATTTTTGCAACTCCCGGTAGTACTCGTAGTCATTCCGCGTTTGAGGTACGGAAACAATTAGTTTTTGGTAGGCCTCATCCCATTTAGCTTTGTCTATTTTATCGAAGTAGACAAAGTTGTAATTTACTTCCTGCCAAAACTTAGAAAGTCCGTATATTTTATCAGCTGGCGTCAGTGTGTTGGGGCTTTGGGCATTTGCACCACCAGTCGCCGATAGCATCATTGCAACGAACATGGTTTGTATGGTAGGTCGCGTCATTTTTTCGATTTTTTTTTGTGAGTAGAATTACTTGTAAAGCCTTACCGATTGAACGCTAAATATAACGCATCATTGTTGTGCCCCCAGGTAATTTGCTACCTTTTACTAGCGGCCACCCTGGCGGCCTGCACCACCTCGAAAAACCCCTACGCCACCACCAACCGCGCCTACAAAACGCAGGTGAAGGCCTATGCCCGCGCCCTACGGGCCACGCCCCCGCCCACGCCAGGAGCCGACAGCCTGCTGCTGGGCCGGTACTGGGTGGGCACTACCAACTTCAACCTGCGCAAGCCCAACTACGTCATCATTCACCACACGGCCCAGGATTCGACGGCCCAAACGCTGAAAACCTTCACCCTGGTGCGTACCCAGGTAAGTGCCCACTACGTGATTGGGCGCGACGGCCGGGTGTACCATCTACTCAGCGATTACCTGCGGGCCTGGCACGCCGGCGTGGCCCGCTGGGGCAACAATACCGACATCAACTCCTCATCCATCGGCATCGAGCTGGATAACAACGGCACCGAGCCATTTGCCCAGGCCCAGGTAACCAGTCTGTTGCAGGTGCTGGCGGGCCTGAAGAAAGCCTACGGCATTCCCACGGCCAACTTTATCGGCCACGCCGATATTGCTCCCAGCCGCAAAAACGACCCCAGCGTCTTTTTCCCCTGGAAGCAGCTGGCCGACAAGGGCTTCGGCCTGTGGTACGATGCCGACCCGCTGCCCAGTCCTTTCGGCCCCGAGCCGATGCTATCCACCGACAGCGCCGCAGTAATAACCGGCACCCCAGGCTTGCCGCTCCCTCCCCCGCCGGCTCCCATTCTCCCCGACACGACCCGGCTGGATGCCCAGCTGAATGCCACTTTGCCCACTTTCAATCCGCGCGAGGCGTTACGCATTATTGGGTACGACACGCGCGATTTGCCGGCGGCCATTCAGGCTTTCAAGCTGCACTTTGTGCAGCGAAGCATCGGCACCCCGCTCACCGATGCCGACACCCGAATTCTATTCAATCTTTATAAAAAGTACCTATAACCAGCCAGCGACCGGTATATTTAGCCAATAGTGTCCCTTTGTTTTACCCAGAGGCTTCCTGGCGACCTTAATCTTATTCTATGCTGGAGATATCACAGCGCGGACGGGCCATGCCCGTGTCGCCGTTTCGCAAACTGGCCCCGTATGCGGAGTTGGCCCGCCGGCAGGGCAAAATTGTGTACCCGCTCAATATTGGGCAGCCCGACATTGAAACGCCGCCGGCCGCGCTGGCGGCCGTGCGAAATGCCGATATTCGGGTGCTGGGCTACAGCCACGGCGCGGGCACCGAGAGCTACCGCCACAAGCTGGCCGCCTACTACCAGCGGGCCGGCCTGCCCGTGGTGATGGAGGATATTATTGTGACCACGGGCGGCAGCGAGGCCATTCTGTTCGCCCTGCTCACCTGCCTGAACCCCGGCGATGAAGTCATCATTCAGGAGCCGTTTTATGGTACGTACACGGCCTTTGCCATTGCGGCAGGCGTAACCATCGTGCCCGTCACAGCCCGCATCGAGGATGGTTTTGCCCTGCCGCCACTGGCCGATTTCGAGCGCGTGATTACCTCGCGCACCCGCGCCATCCTCGTCTGCAACCCCAGCAACCCCACCGGCTACGTGTATAGCCGTGCCGAGCTGGAAAGTATGCTGGCGCTGTGTAAGGCCCATAAATTATACCTGATTTCGGACGAGGCCTACCGCGAATTCTGTTACGATGCGCCCTACGTGAGTGCCCTGGAGCTGGCCGGGGCCGAACCCAACGTGGTGGTGGTCGATACCATTTCGAAGCGCTACAGCGCCTGTGGAGCCCGCATTGGGGCGCTGGTTACGCTGAATAAGAACGTGTACGCGGCCGCCTTCCGCTTTGCCCAGATGCGGGTAAGCCCGCCCGGCCTGGGCATGCTGCTGGCCGAGGCGGCGGCTGAGCTGCCCGACTCCTATTTCGACGACAGCAAGGCCGAGTACCAGGCCCGCCGCGACCTCACGGTGGCCCGGCTGCAAGCCATGCCCGGCGTGGTGTGCCCGCGCCCCGGCGGTGCGTTCTACGTGGTGGCCCACCTGCCCGTGGATGATACCGAAGCCTTCGGCCAGTGGCTGCTGGAGTCGTTTTCGTACGAAAACCAAACCCTGATGCTCTCGCCGGCCAACGGCTTTTACCAAACGCCAGGCCTGGGCAAGCAGGAGGTGCGCATTGCCTACGTCATCAACCAAACCGACCTAGCCGCCGCCCTCACCTGCCTCGACCACGCCCTGCAAGAGTACCCCGGCCGTCCCCAACCGCTACCCGCCGCCGCCATAGAAGCAGCCGCCTTATCCCTGTAATATTCAATTTCCGCTACCTGATGAACGCAACCATTGCCCCCACCGTCGAAGCCCCCACCAAAGACTACCGCGCCCCGTTGCGCTTCTGGCACTGGGGCAATTCGGCCCTCGTTAGCTTCCAGCTGCTCACCATCCTGTTTCTGAAGGTAATTGTGAGTCCGCGCTCGGCCGTGCCGGAGTTTCTGAAAGACCTTAAGGAGCAACACGTGACGCTGACGGCCAAGCAAGCCAATTCCTTCGCTCATATTATCGGCGACCGCATCTGGGACTGGCACATCTACGCCGGCCTCGCGCTGGCGACGTTCTGGCTGCTGCGCGTGGTGCTCCAGCTAACGGGGCCTTCCGAGCTGCGCTTTTCGGCGCGGCTGCTGGAGGTGGCCCGCCGCTACCGCCTGGCCCCGCCAGCCGATAAGCGCAAAGCCGGCAAAATCCTGTTCGCCAAAACTACTTACGCGCTGTTCTACGCCTTCCTCACCGTCATGGTCATCACGGGCCTTTCCCTGGTATGGGCCGACGATGTGGCCTTCCTGGGGAGCATCGAGCACACGGTGAAGGAGATTCACAATGTGACGATGTACCTGATTATCGGCTTCATCGTGCTGCACGTGGTGGGCGTGGTCTGGGCCGAAGCAACGGAGGACCACGGCCTGATTTCGCGCATGGTGGGCGGGGATTTTGAGAAGCAGGCCTGAGGAAACCTCACCCCCTGAACCCTTCTCCAAAAAAGAGGGGGCACCGACTCGGATAAAAAGATATAAAACTTACGCAAAACCGTATTCCTCAAGCCCCAGCGGGGCGGCATATCGGTAGTAACCAACTGAAAAACAAGAACAAAGCCCCA
>JAYULN010000677.1:0-3161 GCA_043763525.1 Hymenobacter sp. | reverse complement strand
CCGGCACGGGCGCGGCCCCGGTAATTGCGCAAGTGGCGCAGGAGCTGGGCATTCTCACGGTGGGCATCGTTACGGCCCCGTTCGTGTTCGAGGGCAAGCGCAAGCGCGAGCAGGCCGAGCAAGGCATTCGGGAGCTGAGCGAGCACTGCGACACGGTGCTGGTGATTCTCAACGATAAGCTGCGCCAGCTGTATGGCAACCTGGCCATGGGCGCGGCCTTTGCTAAGGCCGATACCGTGCTGACCACGGCCGCCAAGTCCATCGCCGAAATTATCACGGTAACCAGCGATGTGAACGTGGACTTCGAAGACGTGAAAACGGTGATGAAGGACAGCGGGGCCGCCGTGATGGGTAGTAGCATCACCGAAGGCGAAAACCGCGCCCGTCGCGCCGCCGAGGAAGCGCTGAACTCGCCTTTGCTCAATAACACCGACATTCAGGGGGCGCAGAAAATCCTGCTCTCCATCATGTCGGGCCAGGACCACGAGCTGGAAATGGACGAGCTGACGGAAATTACCGCCTACATCCAGGAGAAAGCCGGACAGGACGCGGAAATGATTTTCGGCCACGGCATCGACGAAACCCTGGGCCAGAACATCCGCGTAACGGTGATTGCCACGGGTTTTGCCCGCGACGCCCACTCCATCACTACGCCGGGTATGAACGGTATTGAGCAGCCCGCCGCCACCCCGGCAGTGGCCGAAGCCGAACGACCGGAGGTAGCCCCCAGTGCCCCCGCCGTCAGCAATGCGTCGGCCCCGTTCGTGCCTAGCTTTGGCACTACGGCTCCCGAATCTGCCCGCGTAACCTTCGACCTGAACGGTCCCTCGGCGCACACCGCGCCGCCGCTGGCCGGCATTCCCGCCGCAGCCCCCGGCGAGCCAGTGCTGACCACCAACGCGCCCGCGGCCGCTCCGGAAGCCACGCGCCCCCGCCCGGCCCTGGATGCCCAGGCCCAGGAGCGCCGCCGCCGCTTGCAGGAGCTGAGCAACGGTCTGCCGCCCGAAGCAGTGAGCCAATATGACACGCCTGCTTACCTGCGTCGCCAAGTGAAGCTGGAGAACGTAGAGCCTAGCTCGGCGCAAAATATCTCGCGGTTTAACTTATCGGATGATAACGAATTGTTGGGCGATAACCGCTTTCTGCATGATAATGTGGACTAGGTAACTGGACTTTGAATTACGCGAAAAGCGCCGCTGCTGAGACTCTCAGCAGCGGCGCTTTTTTGTGGCCATGGCATGAAGCAGGGCAAGGTTAGGCAGTCATGCATAAATAGGCGGATACCAGATGAAGCATGACCGAATTTTTTGCAACGGTTACTTATGCTTGACTGTTTAACTCAAGTTGCGGAGTACCTGCGTAGCGGCGGCAGGTCTGTAGACAATGTCCTATCTGATGCCTAAAAGCCGCGTAGTGGCGATAAAATTAGCTGAAAATCTGTCGCCGCTACGCGGTTTATACGTGCTGGATTCCCCTTTTCTACAAACCTATCGCCGCTACGCGGCTACTTAGCAACTTGGGTCAATTAATATCAGTAGATTGTTCTTTGCAGGCCTGACAAACAGCCTTCGCAGGTGATAACTACCGCATTGCGCTGCTTGACATGTTTTATTAGCAGCAGCTGCTGATGCGTGATTTTACGCTTGTTTTTTATCATGTCGAAACCGGCTATTGCATAGGCTTGCGTTTCGCAATGAATGCTGGCCAGCATCTCAGCTAAGGTGCTGGTATTGTTGTATATGGCCAGATTTTCGATTTGTATCCCACGGTGTGTTTTAGGAAGTGTTTCTCCGCAGGTGAGAGCAAATTCCTCGTTGGCCTGCAACTCAGTGAAGAAATCGAGTAATGACTTACGGGACTGATAAAATGAATTCCGGCTGGCCAGGAATTGCAATACGTCGGAGGTATCGCATGACTGAAGCAGAATATTTTTCCGACGGATTGAGTCATCAAATACATCAGTTATTGCGGGTGCAACCCAAATTGTCGCTATTCTCCGCTGGGCGGGTTGAAGGGTTCGATGTGTTGGCGGACCAATCGCCAGCGGTTGCTCATGGCGCAGACGCGCAGGGTCAAGACCCGCTGTGCGCCGTTGTGGCTCCAGCGCTGGCCCGCCCGCTTCAAGCGCCGTTGCATCACCGTGCGGTGGGCGGACCCGATGGCTCCCGACCCGATTAAACCCCCCGTTCGCGGTACGATTTATAATCCATCCGGTCGCGGTTCGCGGCCAGGTACGCACAGACGGAATCACACCGGGCCGGTGCTGTTTTCAGCTGCTTGAGGTTGGCCAGCACCTCGTCTAATTGGCTTTCCAGCAACAACGCGCGTTGTTCGTTGAACCAGACCGATGCCGCTTGCGCCGTCCCAAAACCGGCCTTTGCGGCCTGGCCAATGTGTTCCAGGGCGTGGTAAAGGGCCAGAATCAGCGTCGCCTGCGGACACGTTTTTTTCATGAAGTGGCGCAGCCAAACCGCCCCGTCGCTGACGAAGACCCGGTCGCGCCCACGGCCGTGGTAGGGGGCCAGTTGCGCGGCTAATTTGACCCCAAACGCGGCCGCATCGCCCAGGTGACCCACAAAAACCGACGCGGCGATGTGCCCGCCCCGCTCCTCCACGGCGCTGGTTTGCAGGTTCGCAGCCGCAAAAATGCGTCCCAGCTTCGCTTCTTTGTAGCCCGCGTCGGTCAGCAGCATCGTCCCGTCCGCCTGCGCGTAGACGACCCCCTCGCTCGCCGCCCCGGCGGCCTCGGGGGGGGGCTGGTCCAACTCGTTGGCGATGGCCTCGCCGTAAAAGCGCGTCAGGCGGTCAATCTGGCTGGAGCCCACGGGCAGGACCAACAGCATGTCGGCCAACGTGGCCGCCTGCTGATAGACCTCCAATTGCCCTAAAAAGACCAGTTTCTCCTGTAGGTAGGAACTGATGCCAAACCCGTTCGGATGATGGCTAAAGACCTGACTGTTGGCTACTTGAATTGGACCGAAGCGCGTCGTCATCTTTTTTTTTACGGCGGTCGGCCGGCACGGGGCCGACGTTGCGATCCAACACCTGACGGCCCAGGTCCGTCCAAATGGCTTCAAAGGATTTCTCGTAATCGTAGAACGTCGGCTGGGCCGCAAGGGCTTGCAACTCGGTGTATTTTGGCTCGGCCAACGCCAGGTATT
>JAYULN010000676.1:0-7875 GCA_043763525.1 Hymenobacter sp. | reverse complement strand
GCCAGTATTAAGTAGTCAGTAGTCAGACATCAAAGTGCTGTCAATCAAGATTTAACATTGGGTCTTACTGCCGAATACTTATGTCCGACTACTTAGTTGTTGTTTGCACTTGACATCTTTTTAACTGCTGCTACGCCGTGCCGTGGTTTAAGCGCCGCTGGGGTTGTAGCGCGAACGGTGTCGTTCGCGTCCCCGTGCCGTTCAGGCGGCTTTACTGGCACGGGGACGCGAACGACACCGTTCGCGCTACAACCTGCCGCGTAACAGCAGTTAGTTGTTCAGGATGTTGAGCTGACCGCTGCAAGAAGGAGCTTTGGAAGCATCGTCGGCCACGATAAAATCGCCGTCGAGCTGGTCGTTTTCGTTTTGGGTGGCTCCCACGGCCAGCAGTTGCTGCACGCCGTGGTGCCGTCCGTAGTAGAGGCGGATGCCTTTGCAGCCCTCCTGGTCCAGCTGGGTAGTCAGGATTTCGCGCCCGAAAAAATGGCCGCGCAAACCACTGGGTGAGGCTTCCCGATAGGCCTTGGTTCATTCGGCCGCGATGTTTTGGTTGATTGGGCTGCCCTCACTACCGTTAAATGACATAGCGTTTTGCGGGGAGTTTTGCGGGAGAAAGTTGAAAAAAAGAGTTTTAATAGGATATATGCCTCAAATATAGGAAGCCATTCCAGAAAAAAGGAACTGATTTATACTCGTCGCGAAGTGGAATGCGAAAATCGACTGGTCGGTGTAGCGCCGCGACCCTTCGCGTCTCGGCATTGAACGGTGCGAACGCCGCGACGCGAAGGGTCGCGGCGCGTCGCTACACCGTGCTCGCAAACTACTTCATGACGAGGATAAGAAATTATCTACCAGGCCCGGCCGGGGCCACCGGTCAGGTTATCGTGCTCATCGGCCTCGTCCTCTTCGTCCGTATCAGCCTCATCAGCCTCATCGGCATCGTCTTTCTCATCCTCGTCGGCCAGCTCATCGGCTTCGTCTTCATCGTCGAGGGTGTCGAATACCCGGTCGAGGGAGGCTTCGGCGTGGCGCAGCTTGTGGCGGCACAGGCGAATCAGCTCGGCCGAGCGTTCGACGCGGGTCGTGAGGTCGTCCACGTCCACGGCATCGGTTTCGAGGGCACGCAGAATGGTTTCCAATTCCTCAATAGCTTCGCGGTAAGTCATCTTTAGTTAGTTAACAGTGAGTAATTAGCAGTGAACAGCTGCTGTTACGCCGTGCCTTGGTTCAAGCGCGGCTGGGGGGTAGCGCGACCTGTGTAGTTCGCGTCTCCGGGCCGTTCGGGCGGCTTTACTGGCGCGGGGATGCGAACTACACAGTTCGCGCTACAACCTCCTGCGTAACAGCAGTGAACAGGTTGTCGTGGGTAATTGAAAATATTGACTATCCATTTGGTAAGGGTCTGCCAACTGCTAGCTGTTCACTGCTAACTGTTAACTGACACAGCCGGAGCTCGGCGCGGTGCAGGTGACGCTCCAGGGCCAATTGGAGCTGGTAGCGGCGACGCAGCAGGTTTTCGCGGCGGCGCTGGTGGTGGCGGGCAAAGCGTTTGAGGAGCAGCCGGCCGCGTTGGCGCAGGCCACGCTGCTCGCGGGCCAGCGCGTGGCGGGCGGCCTTGGGCAGCTGGTGCCGGAAGCGGCCGAGGCCCAGGCCCAGCTGCCGCAGCTGTTCGCGGGGGCCCTGGGCCGCCTGGCGGGCACGGGCGTGCAGGGCCTCGCGGGCGGCATCGAGCTGGCGGTGGGCGGCGTAGCGGCTGCGCCCGCTCAGCTGGTCGAGGCGGGCGTGGCGCTGGGCCAGCTGGCGGCGGCACAGGGCTGCCACCTGCTCACCGTAGCCCAGCAGCAGGCCTTCGAGCCGGGCCAGGCGCTCGACCAGAAAAACGGCCACGGCGGTGGGGGTTTTCAGGGCGCGGTGGGCGGTGAGGTCCACCACGGCTTCGTCGCGCTCGTGGCCAATGCCCGTGAGTACGGGCAACGGAAATGCGCCAATGGCCGCCGCCAGGCCATATTCATCGAAAGCCACCAAATCGGCGCGGCTGCCCCCGCCCCGGATAATGACGACCACGTCGAACTGTCCGCGCCGCGCCCGCACGCCCGCCAGCGCCGCCCGAATGCTGGCCGGGGCCTCGTCGCCCTGCATCAGGGCCGGAAACAGCGTGAGGGCGAAATCATACGGCGCTTCGTCGAGCTGCTGCACGAAATCCTGAAAACCCGCCGCCGTGGGCGACGAGATAACCGCCAGCCGCTGCGGGGCCAGCGGCAGCGTGAGCAGCTTCTGGCGCTCCAACAGGCCTTTTTCTTCCAGCTGGCGCAGGGTTTTCAGGCGCAGCAAAGCCAGCTCGCCCACGGTGTAGCTGGGGTCGATGGCCACCACGTCGAGGCTCAGGCCATACTGCTCGTGGAAGCGCACCTGCACCCGCAGCAGCAGCTTGAGGCCGGGGCGCAGGGCCTGGCCGGTGGCGCGTTCAAACGCGGGAGCCAGCTGTTGGTAGCGCTGGCTCCAGAGCGTGGCGCGGGCCTGCGCCTTCACGGGCGTGCCGCGCGAGTCGATGGTTTGCTCGGTGAGGGTGAGGTAGCAGTGCGCCTCGGCAAAGCGCGGCAGGGTGAGGTCGGATACTTCGGCCACTACCCAATAGGAGTCGGCCAGCTGCTGTTGCAGCGCCTGGCGCACCCGGCTCAGCAAGTCGGCCAGGCCCAGCGGGGCGGGCGGCAGGGTAGGTGGAAGCTCGGGACGGCGGTTGTAGAGCGGCATGGGCGCAAGTTACGGGCGGCAGGCGAGGCGGGGCCTGGCAAACGCCCCTCCTCAAACAAGAAGGAGAGTCGGGCGTGCCACTCCTCGCCCTGTTTTGTGCAACTCTGATAAATGCCCCGTGTCCCTAACTTCACGACATTATTTCCAACCCAAACCCTGTTCTATGTTTTCAACTGTAACTGCGCGGCGGCTTAGCCTGGCCGTGCTCGGCCTGGGCAGCCTGGCTGCTACCGTAGCGGCGGGCCCGCCCACTACGCCTCCCCAGAAAGGCGTAGGCATCAACATTGCCAACATCGACCCGTCGGTGAAGCCCTGCGAGGACTTCTTTCACTACGCTTCGGGCAACTGGCTGAAAAACAACCCGATTCCGGCGGCGGAGTCGCGCTGGGGCTCGTTCAACGAGTTGGCCGACCACAACAACGCCACTCTGCGCGCCATTCTGAACGACGCGGCCAAGAATGCCGCCACGGCTCCCAAGGGCTCGAACGCCCAGAAAGTGGGCGACTTCTACGCCTCGGCCATGGACTCGGCCGCCATCGACGCGGCCGGCCTAAAGTACCTGCAGCCGTACCTGAACCGCATCGCGGCCATCAAGGATTTGGGCGAGATGCAGCGTTTCATGGCCGACCCCAAGGCGCACGCCGGGAGCGTGTGGTTTGGCGTGGGCGTGGGCCAGGACGAAAAAATCAGCTCCCAATACGCGGTGCAGATGGGCCAGGGCGGCCTTTCGCTGCCCGACCGCGACTACTACCTGAAGGACGATGCGCGCTCGAAAGTCATTCGCACGGCCTACGACACCTATTTGGTGAACACCTTCAAGATGCTCGGCGATGACGAGGCCTCGGCCAAAGCCAACGCCGCTACTGTGGTTCGCATCGAAACGCGCCTGGCCAAAGCCAGCAAGAGCCGCGTGGACCTGCGCGACCCCTACGCCAACTACAACAAGATGACCCTGGCCGAGGCCGAGGCTGCCTATCCCAACCTGGCTCTGCCCCTGATGCTGAAGGAAAACGGCCTGGGCGCTGCCAAGGAGGTGATTGTGGGCCAGCCCGACTTCCTCAAGGAGGTGAGCACCATGTTCAAGGAAGAGCCCATTGCCGACCAGAAACAGTACCTGCGCTTCCATTTGGTGAGCAGCGTGACGGCCGCTTTGCCCAAGGCGTTTGGCGATGAATCGTTCAAGTTTTCGCAGACGCTGAGCGGAGCCAAAAAGCAGCAGCCCCGCTGGAAGCGCATGCTGGGCTCGACGGACCGCGCCCTGGGCGAGGCCTTCGGCCAGCTTTACGTCGACAAAGCCTTTTCGCCCACGGCCAAGGCCCGTGCCAAGCAGATGATTGAGAACCTGCGCGTGGCCTACGCCGAGCGCATCAAAGCCACCGACTGGATGAGCGCCGGCACTAAGGCCGAAGCCCTGAAAAAACTGAATGCCTTCACGGTAAAAATCGGCTACCCCGACAAGTGGAAGGATTATTCGGCCCTCACCATCTCGCGCGAATCGTACCTGAACAACCTGCTGGCCGCCCGCGAGTGGGCCAATAAGGACGAAATCAAGCACTTCGGCAAGCCGATTGACCGCAACGAGTGGGGCATGACCCCGCCCACGGTGAATGCCTACTACAACCCGCCGATGAACGAAATCGTGTTCCCGGCTGGCATTCTGCAGCCGCCCTTTTACGACCCCAAGGCCGACGACGCGGTGAACTACGGCGGCATCGGCGCGGTAATCGGCCACGAAATGACCCACGGTTTCGACGACCAGGGCCGGCAGTACAACTCGCAGGGCAACCTGAAAGACTGGTGGACCAAGGAGGATGCCGATAAATTCAACGCCAAGGCGAACATGGTGGGCAAGCAATACGATGCCTTCATGCCGCTCGACTCGGTACACGTGAACGGCAAGCTGACCATGGGTGAAAACCTCGCCGACCTCGGCGGGCTCACCATTGCCTACCAGGCGTTCGAGAAAACCCCGCAGGCCAAGGCCCAGGCCAAGATTGACGGCTTCTCGCCCGAGCAGCGCTTCTTCCTGGCCTACGCCCAAATCTGGCGTACCAATGCCCGGCCCGAATACCTGCGCCAGCAGGTGCAGACCGACCCGCACTCGCCGGCCCAGTTCCGCACCAACGGCCCGCTGATGAACATGCCCGAGTTCTACAAAGCCTTTGGCTGCCAGGACGGCAACAAAATGATGCGCGCCCAGGCCGACCGCTCCAAAATTTGGTAAGGCATTTGCTTAGTGCTGCCTGAATCACGCGTGAGAAATTTGTTCTCCCGCCCGATACGAAAAGGCCCGCTTCCGATTGGAGGCGGGTCTTTTTACGTTGGTGGTCTTGGAAACGGCCTCTTTAAGCAATCGGGCAGTAGTCGTGTGCTCCGGTCCGACCGCCCTGGGCGGTCCGACCGGTTGTCGTGGGCACGTCGTCGTTCTTGCTTCAACCAGTCAGACGGCGGTCAGACCAGAGCCGGCACCACTTCTGCACGACTACTTCACCACTTCCACTTTCATGGTAATATCCTGCACTGGCCATTTATCGGACTCCACGGGCTCGTTGGCGATTCTGTCGACCACGTCCTGGCCCTCGGTAACTTCGCCGAATACCGTGTACTGACCGTCGAGCGAGGGCACGCCGCCCACGGTGGCGTAGGCTTTAGTCTGGGCGGGGGTGAGGCGGCGGCCGGCCATGGCCTGCGACTGATTGGGGGCCAGCTTTTCGCCCACCACGAAGTAGAAATCGGTGTTGGACGACAGGCGGTGGGGGTTCTTCTCGTCGTCGTAGCGGGCCATGCCCAGAGCCCCTTTATGATGAAAATGCGCGGGTCGGATTTCGGGCGGCAGCCGGTAGCGCTTCAGCCGGATGGTGCGCTGGCCGTAGGTTTGGCCGCCTTGCACGGCAAAGTCCTTCACCACGCGGTTGAACATCGTTTCATCGAATACCCCCTTGCGGGCCAGCAGCAGAAAATTGGCCCGGTGAATGGGCGTGTCGTCGTACAGCCGCACCCGAATGTTGCCCAGGCGCGTTTTTACCAATACTTCGGAGCCGGGGTACTGGCGGCCGTAGGCCAGCAGCGCGGCCGGCGCGGCGCTGTCGGTGAGGGCGGCCAGGTCGGGGCCGGGCACGGCGGCGGGCCTGGCGGGCGCGGCGGCGGGCGGCGGGGTGTGGTTGCAGCCGGCCAGGGCGGTCAGCAGCACCACGGCGGGCAGGCAAAAACGCAGGGTTTTCATGGGGAAGAAATGCTAAGCGGGAGGTGCGGGCAAGATAAGGCCGGCCCCGCATCAAACCGAAAAGAGGCCGCCCTCAACAGGACGGCCTCTTTTATTCCGGCAGATTTCGCTATTGCCCTGCGTCCTCTTTCTCTTTGATTTTTTCGGTGCCGTTGCGGCCCTTGGTTTTCACCTTGAGCTTGTCGGGGGCGGCATCGGCGGCCGCCGGGGTGGGGGGCAGGGGCGCATCGTCGTTGGCCGGGGCGGCGGGGGCGCTGGTGTCCTTGGCCGCCTTAATTTCTTCGGTCGTTTCTACTTTCTTCTGCTTTTGCTGGGCCAGCAGCAGCTGGTCCTGGGGCAGGGTATTTTTCTTCCAGGCGGTGAGTTCGGTGCCGAGTTTTTCCTTTTCCTCCTTGCTGAGCTTGGGCGGGTTCATCATGGTGGTCAGGTCGGGCTTGCCGGCATCCTGCCAGGCCGTGAGCCAGAGCGACGACACCAGCGTGGGCGCACCCTTGAGGCGGTAGTCGACCATGCCGCCCACGCCCTTTTCGTAAGCATCGGCGAAGGCATCGGAGAAGCGGCGCGTGGTTTTTCCGTAGCGATGCACGAAGGTGTAGCGCACGTCGGGCTTCATCACCTTTTCAATTTTGCTGGCCCGGTCGAAGGTTTCGCCCAGGAAGCCGTAGCTCTGCTGCAACACCGCCCAGATGGCCGATTGCGGGTCTTTCACGTACCTGGCCGGCTCGCCGTTCAGCTTGTAATCGTTGATGAACCGCTCGGGCAGCTGGCTTTCCCAGAGGCTGTGCAGGCCCTTTTGGTCGGTAAGCTGGCCGTCGTAGTTGATGGTGGTGTGCAGCGGCACGAAGGCATCGCCCACGTAGTGGCTCAGCTCGGCCGAGAACTTGATGATGGCCACCGTGTCGCGCTGGTGGAAGGCCTCGGTGAGGCTCTGCTTGGTTTCGAGCACCACCCACGGCACGGTGCCGTACTTTTTGAGGGTATCGGCCGAGAATTTTTCCACCGCCTTGTCGAACTGCTGGGGCACTTTGCCGAAGGGGTCGATTTCGGAGTAGTGGTCCATGTCGATGAAGTGTTTGGGCGCTTCGGTGGGGTCGTCGTTGCGGCGCTCGTCGGGCGAAGTGCTCAGGCGCACCAGTTCGGCCATGTGCCGGTAATAGAAGGCCTGCATGGTGGTGGGCAGCTCGTATACCGCCACCTGGGTGATGGTGCGGTGGCCAAAGAAACCCCAGGCCCCGGCCGTGCCGTGGGCAAGAATAAGCGCCGCAAGCAACAGCGGCAACAAGGTCTTTTTCATGAAAAAAGTAAATATTACCGGGCCGGGAAGAGTGGCCCTGCCCAAAGTTCGGCAATGGCCGCCACATTTGAGTAACTGCTGTTACGCGTGATGCAGGTTGAGGTAGTTTTGGGAGTTGCTGGGTGCTGGGTGCTGGGTGCTGGGTGCTGAATTGAATAAGCAGGCGACTTCAGCTCCTGATTGTTGATTGCCCGGCGCTTTAGGGCCAGGACTGCCTGCTCCACCCCACCCCGTACCTTTGCGCTGCAACGTGGCCGCCTTTTTAGATTTGTGATGAACTCAGTTTGCTTCTCTTGTTGGGTATGGCTGCTGCTGCTGGCCGGGCCGGCGGCGGCCCAGGTGTACGGCCTCCAGCCGGGGGCCTACCGCTCGGCAGCGGCCTACCGGCACCGCCAGCCCCAACCCGCGGGCTCCGATGCATTTTACCCCGACAAGCGCGGGCAGCTGGTGGTGGTGGTGCCCCAGGGCTCGCGCCACATCAGGCTGCGCGTGGCCCCCGATAGCGTGTGGGGCTACGTATCGGGCAAGGGCCGCACCACCCGGTTTTATCGCGGCGAAGAGTACCAGCTTGAGCACGCCGATACGCTGTGCGTGTATTCCAGCACCA
>JAYULN010000675.1:0-3166 GCA_043763525.1 Hymenobacter sp. | reverse complement strand
GGTCGAGGTCGCCGGGGCCGAAGTGGTTGTACACCACGTCGAGCACCACCGCGATGCCGTGCTGGTGGGCCTGCTTCACCATTTCCTTAAAAGCCTCCGGCCCGCCGTAGTCGCTTTCGAGGGCAAACGGGTTGGCCGGGTTGTAGCCCCACGAGCGGCTGCCGGGGAACTCGGTGGCCGGCAGCAGCTCGATGCAGTTGATGCCCAAATCGCGCAGGTAAGGCAGCTTTTCGGCCACGCTCAGGAAGGTGCCCACGTTCTGGGCATCGGGGGCGTTGAAGGTGCCCACGTGCAGCTCGTAAATCACCAGCTCGTTCCAGGCCGGCATCTGGAACTGGTCGTCGCCCCAGTCGAAATGCGGTTCGTGAACGACCGACGCGCCCGCCGAATTGGTGACCTGCCGGGCATACGGGTCGTTTTTGTCGAACTCGCGGCCCTCGAAGCACAGGCGAAACTTGTATTCGTCGCCCGCTTTGGCGCTGGGCACCTCGGTGGCCCAGTAGCCGTTGGTTTCGGGCTGCAACGGGTGTTGCTTGGCATCCCAGCCATTGAAAGTGCCGATAACGGCTACCTCCCCGGCATGCGGAGCCCACACCCGGAACGTAGTGCCGCCCGCGTGGGGCACGGCCCCCATGCCGGGCTGCGGGCCGGGGCCGGCGGTCGGCGCGGCGGGGGTAGTTGATGAAGCTTTGGCAGGAGCGGTTTGAGCGCGGGAAGCGGGTTTGGAAGCGGAAGCGTTGGGCATTGAAAAGAACAACAGCCCACCGCCCGGGCAGCCGAAAATGCGGCCGGTACCAAGCGGTAGATGGGCAACCTATACGCAATTCGCTATCTTTTGGCCAACCAGCACCGGCCGCGCGGGCCCGGCTCGTTGTTCCACAAGTCGCTACGGGCGGTCAGGGGCTGGTCGCAACGCTCACCTCATCAATAGTACCCGCATGAACCCTGCCGCATTGCCATTGCCGCCCGTTGCCGGGGGGCGCACCCCGCTCTGCCACCGCCGGCATGCCAAAATGCAGCGCCGCAAATCGCTGGCCCACTTGGTGCCGGCAGCGGTGCTGGTAACGGGCCTGCTGCCCGTTGTGGCCGGCACCGAACCTTTCACGCTGCTGGTGGCACTGGCGTTTCTATTCGGGGCCACCTACCTCGGGCTGATGGTGCGTGAGCTCCGGCACCTGCGCCACAACCCGTTCCACCGCGAGCGGGTGGCTTGGCTGGAGCTGGCTGCCGCGGGCATTCTGGCACTCGAAAGCTACCATAGCTGGCACCGCCACCACGCGGCCGAGCTGGCCGGCGGGCCGCACAGGGTACACCTGCTGCCGTGGGCGTACGCGGCCATGGCCCTGGTTTATGTGGCGCTGGCTTTCCGAATGAAACAGCTGGATGGGCGCCGCTTTCTGCACCTGCACCCCGACGGCTTTGCCCTGCGCACCACCCGCCTGGGCCGCGCCCACGCCCTTCGCTGGGCCGACCTCGCCGCCGTGGAGCCCGCCGGCCCCGCCGATTTGCTGTTGCACCACACCAGCGGCCGCACGCAACGCATTTCCTTTGCCAATTTGCACGACGGGGCTGCTCATCGCGACGCGTTGCTGGCCCACGCGGCAAAGGCAATGAGCACTGAACCGGTACCAGTTAACAATGAGCAATGAACAACGAGCATTTGGTGGCGCTGCTGGTAGCAAAGCAATAATTTGCCGCCAGCGGGAGCAATTCGCCGGGCCAGCCTGTTCTTTGCGGCCAGTGAGTAACGAACGGCACACCGCTCATTACTCACTGTTAACGGCTAATTGCCCACTGCTACTTGAAAATCCGTCCCAAACCCGTTGTTTTTGGCCTTTATGGCTGGTCGCCCGAATACGGCTTCCGTTACATTCATCCGGCCAACCGCCGGGCTTTCGAGCTGCTGGAGCCCGTGGGCAAGCTGTTTGAGAAAATCAGTGAAGACGAAGAAGGCGAGTGGCTCACCATTCGCTACGACGAGCAGCAGTTTCTGGTGCGCCCCGAGCTGTTCAAGGAGATTTACCACAAGCCCGCCTTCAGCTTCGGCGACTCGGTGGAGGAAGTAACGCCCGCCCCTGGCCAGTACCGCCATTTCGGGCTGGTATCGGACGTGTTCTGGGACGAAGCCACCGACACGGCCACCTACCAGATTGTGCAGCACAAGCGCAAGCTGCCGCGCGTGTTCAGCGCCCCCGAGCTGCGGGCCGATTAGCTCGCGCCCGGTTGCGGAACAGTACGGCACAACAGCCCCAGCGGGCGGCATATCGGTCGTAAAAATTGCCGATTGTGGATTGTGAAAGCCCCAGCGGGGCGGCATTTGTTGAACGAGTGCCGCCCCGCTGGGGCTGTTGTGCTGCCTGGGCTCACCATGCTCAGCGACTGGACTGCCAAGCATAAGTTCGTGACCGCCTGGCACCGGTTCGTGACCGCCGAGTATGATTTCGTCGGGGGCGAGCAAGATTTCGTTTGAGGAAAGTAGGATTTCGCCTGCCCCAAGTAGGATTTCGTCGGGTCAAAGCATCGATTTATATGCCGTGAGTATAATTTAGTAGGCCCGGAGTAGGATATTGCCTGGGTGAAGTACCGATTAGCGCCTCCCCAGCACCGTAAAGCCCGTCGCTACACGCCTGCCGCGATGCCCACCACCACGGCCACCGCGCCCAGCGCGAACAGCGCCCCCCACAGCGGCGCGGCAAACTTTATCCAGTGCTCGAAGCGCACGCCCGTGGCCGCTAGCATGGCCATGAGGGTGCCGTTGGTGGGCGTGATGAGCTCGCACAGGCCCGCCCCGTACTGAAACGCCAGCACCGTGACCTGACGCGACAGCCCCAGAATATCCGACAGCGGCACCAGCAGCGGCATGGTGAGGGTGGCCTGCCCGCTGCCGCTCGGCACGGGCACGTGCAGCAGGGTTTGTACGCCCATCATGCCCAGGGCAGCCAGGGCTACGGGCAGGTGGCCCAGCGGTGCCGCCAGGTCATGCACGATGGTATCGACGATGTGGCCCTGCTCCAGCACCACGAAAATGGCTCGTGCAAAGCCAATCAGCAGCGCCGAAAAAGCAATGTCGCGGAAGCCGGCGATGAAGCCCTCGGCCGTGCCCGTGAGGCCCCGGCCGCCCAGCAGGCCCGCCGCCAGCCCCAGTCCCAGAAACAGGGCCGACATC
>JAYULN010000674.1:0-3183 GCA_043763525.1 Hymenobacter sp. | reverse complement strand
TACCTGCTCACGCAGCCCGGCCGCGAGGCCCTGCACGGCGAGGCCGTGGCCGCCGGCCTGGTCTGCGAAAGCTGGCTCTCGGTGCAGCGCGGCCTGCTGAGCGCCGACGAGATGGACAAGATTGAAACCTTTGTGTTTTCGGTGTTCGACAAACTGTCCTTCGTGTCGTTGGAAGCGGAGGCCATTGCTGAATTCGCGCTCCAGGACAAGAAAAACGCGGGCGCAACCATCAACTGCACGCTGCTCAATGGCATCGGCAACGGCGTGTTCGACCAACCCGTGACGCTGGCCGAAATCGCCGATTCGCTGCGCTATTATCACCGGCTGTAGCCTTACCAGTCGCCAGTCGCCAGTCGCCAGTCGCCAGTTGCCAGTTGCCAGTTTTCCGTTGGTAGCCACTGGCTCGCGGCTGCCACCCCACAGAAGCCAATTGACTGACAACGGATAACTAACAACTGAGAACCAAAAATGCACCTCTCCTGGCCCGGCGGCCCGCTGCGCGGTATCGCCCAACTCCCGGCTTCCAAAAGCGAAGCCAACCGCGCCCTCATCCTGCAAGCCCTGGCCGGCGGCGGCACTCTGGGCAACCTCTCCGATGCCCACGATACCCAGCTCATGCGCCGTCTGCTGGCCGCCGCGCCCGGCACCGATGTGCTCGATGCCGAAGATGCTGGCACTGTTATGCGCTTCCTCGCGGCTTATTTGGCCGTTACCGGCTGGCGCGGGCACCTCGTGGGCACGGCCCGCATGGAGGAGCGGCCCATTGCGGTGTTGGTAGCGGCGTTGCGGCAAGCCGGGGCTAGCGTCAATTATTTAAAAAACGAAGGGTTTCCGCCGTTGGAGCTGAATGGTTTTGAAAGCCCTCAAGCAGCAATAGCGCCAACCGAGCTGGCCGTGCGCGGCGACATCAGCAGCCAGTACATTTCGGCCCTGCTGATGGTGGGCCCCTACCTGCCCGGCGGCCTGCGCCTCACGCTCACCGGGCACATCGGCTCGCGGCCCTACATCGCCATGACGGCGGCGCTAATGCAGCTTTTCGGGGCCGATTATTCGGCTGAAGGCAACGTGCTGACGGTGCGTGCCGGCGCGTACCAGCCCATCGATTACGTGGTAGAGGCCGACTGGTCGGCCGCCAGCTACTGGTACGCGCTGGTAGCCTTGGCCCCGGCGGGCTCCGAAATTACGTTACCCGGCCTGCGCCAAAAGTCGCTGCAAGGCGACCAGGCCATTGCCGGCATGATGATGCATTTCGGGGTCGCAACCACGTTCCTGGCCGATGGCATCCACCTGAAGCAGCAGGCTATTGCCCCGCAATCCGACCCGCTGACGCTGGACTTTATCGACTGCCCCGACCTGGCCCAAACCGTGGCCGTAGTGGCGGCCGCCCTCAACATGCCAGTCGAAATGACGGGCCTGGAAAGCCTGCGCATCAAGGAAACCGACCGCATCGCGGCTCTGCAAACGGAGCTGGCCAAGTTCGGCGGCGACTTGCGCGAAGTGGGCGAAGGGCGCTTCCGGGCCGAATCGGTTGGGTTTGCCGTAGCAGGTCAGTCGGTGGCTACCTACCACGACCACCGCATGGCCATGGCCTTCGCGCCGCTGGTCTTGTGCGGCCCGCTCACCATTGAGTCGCCCACGGTGGTAAAAAAATCGTACCCCCAATTCTGGAATGAATTAGCGAAAAGCGGCTTTGTAATTAGCGAAGCTGACTAAAATAAGCCGCCGATTTCAGGAGTCGGCTGCCGTACCAGCTGAATAATTCGCCGTCGACAATTTCAATGCTTGCAGCAGGGCATATGGCCTGAAATTCGGCAATATGCTTGTCACTGAACGGATAAGGTTCGGAAGATAACAGAATGCGCCGGGGCGCGGCGGCCGCCAGTTGCTCTGTCGTTATTTCGGGGTAGCGGGCGTGGTTGGCGAATGCATTGGCGAAGCCCGCCCGGCGCAGCATGTCGTCGATAAAAGTGCCCGTAGCAGCTGCCATGTACGGTTTGCGCCAGATAAGATAGGCGACTGCAACCGGCGGTTCGGTAGCAACCTGAGTTTCCAAAGCTCCAAAAGAAGCGTTGATTTCGGCGGCTAGCGCCTCCGCCTGGTTTTTGTTGCCGGCAATAAACCCCACGCGCCGAATCATTTCCAGCGCCTCCGGCAAGTTGCCGATGTCACTCAGCCACACCGGATATTCAGCCGCTAATTGCTCAATTCCGACCAGATAATTCTCTTCTTTATTGCCAATAATTAAATCGGGTTTTAACGCGGCTATTTTTTTAAAATCAAAATTCTTCGTGCCGCCAATTACGGTGGCTTTCGTGCGTGCTTCGGCCGGATGAATGCAGAATTTGGTAACGCCGACCACCTTGTCGCCCAGCCCCAAATCGAACAGCAATTCCGTTTGCGAGGGCACCAGCGACACGATGCGCCGCGGCGGAAACGGCACCGCCACCCGTCGTCCCAACTGGTCGGTTACGGTGAGGGGCGGAAAAGGGAGAAGCGATAAATCCATGTAAAACGGTCATGCTGAGCTCGCCGAAGCATCTCTACCGCGCCAGTAATTAAGGCTGCTATTGCAGTAGAGATGCTTTGGCAAGTTCAGTATGACCACCTATTGGGATAGGGGCTTAGTTAAAATACCGGAAATCGTGGCCGTCCTCGATGCGCAGTAAGGTCTCATAAATCAGCCGCGTCACGCTCTCCACATCGTCTTTATGCACGGTTTCGACGGTGGTGTGCATGTATTTTAGCGGCAGCGAAATGAGGGCTGAGGCCACGCCCGAGCCGGAGTAGGCGAAGGCATCGGTGTCGGTGCCGGTAGCGCGGGTGGCGGCGGCACGCTGAAAGGCGATGCCGGCTTTTTTCGCGGTGTCGATGATGAGGTCGCGCAGGTTGTTCTGCACGGCCGGCCCGTAGGTAATAACCGGGCCTTTGCCGCAGGAAATGTCGCCCGAGGTCTTCTTCTCGTACATCGGCGACTGGCTGTCGTGCGTTACGTCGGTGATGATGGCCACGTCGGGGTTGATGCGGTGGGCCACCATCTCGGCCCCGCGCAGGCCAATTTCTTCCTGCACGGCGTTCACGATGTAGAGGCCGAAGGGCAGCTTTTTCTTGTTCTCCTTCAGCATGCGGGCCACTTCGGCAATCATGAAGCCGCCCACGCGGTTGTCGAGCGCCCGGCCCACGTAA
>JAYULN010000673.1:0-1202 GCA_043763525.1 Hymenobacter sp. | reverse complement strand
ATAGGAAGTATTGTTATTGTTCTGCTAACTTTCGTAGCCAGACTATTGCCAAAGCTGAACTATTGCCAAAGCCACTGGGTTATCGCTTAGGGACTTTCTAGTATTGCCGCCTTTTTCTTGTTCACCCTTTAGTTGTTGTATGTTAAAAATTTTACTTTTTGGGTTGCGTACGGCGCGGCCATGGCGGCTTTTGGTCGTGTTGGGGTTGCTGCTGGGGAATATAGGCGGGGCCTGGGCGCAGAGCGTGGCCAGCTACGTACCGGCCCGCACCACGGGCAACACCTACACCTCAATTTCGGGCACGGGCACCAGCTTCAGCGGCTGGCGCAACAGCCTTAGCACCGACGACAACCTGAGCGTGGCCACGCCCATTGGCTTCGTTTTCGCCTACGATGGCACGGCCTACAGCCAGTTTAGTGTGGGTACCAACGGGTTTATAACTTTCAACACCGGTACTACTTCAACGGGCAGCAGCAGTCCGTACTCCTTTTCAAATTCCTCGTTTTCGACGGCTGGCAGCACAGTAGCGGCGCTGGCCCCCTTCTATGACGACCTGCAAACGGCTAACAACCTCAGTACCCTGGCTGACCTGAATGCCTCGATGAAGTACCTGACCACGGGCGCGGTTGGCACTCGGGTGCTGACCGTGGAGTGGATTAACATGCAGGACTTTTCCGCCACTTCCACCAGCAGCTTCAACTTCCAGTTGAAACTGTACGAAGCCGACGGGCGCATTGAGTTCAATTATGGGGTAATGTCGTATTCCACGACCACCACCATGTCGTATTCGCTGGGCATCAACAGTCCTACTGGTGGGGCCACCGCTGCCAACCTGCTCACCCTACAAACGGCTAACACGACCACCTTTAGCAGCATGGCCTCGGATGCGCTGGGCGGTACCACGGCGGCCAATATGCCCACGGCCAGCAGCCAGTATACCTTCACTCCACCTTCGGCCGCCGTAGCCGCGCCTACCTCGCTCACTTTCACCAACGTGAGCTACACCAGCATGCGGGTGAATTTCGTAGATAATTCGACCAATGAATTTGGCTTTGCGCTGCTGCGCTCCACCGATAACATCACGTTTACGCTGGTGGGTACGGGGGCCTCGCCGTCGCAGGCCGGTACGGGCGCGGGCTATTTCTTCAATACCACGGGCCTCACGCCTGGCACCCTCTACTATTACCAGGTGGTGGCCAACA
>JAYULN010000672.1:0-3186 GCA_043763525.1 Hymenobacter sp. | reverse complement strand
TCACTTAAATCACATCAAGCAAATTTGGCTCATTGTATGCGGACTGGTAAATCTCAATCTGGAAAAAGTAATACGTATTTAGGAAAGAGGTCTATTATGGCTCGCTACGCATACCGGACACTTACGATGTTCCCCGCGAAGCTGCTATCCAACTCGAAGCATATTTGAAAGGCAAGGAAAATTCGCTTTTTAACGAACTGGGGCCGACTCCGAATGGCTATGCGGCTATTATGGACGAGCAGGACTACCGCGCGATGGCTGCTGAGGTACGGGCTGGTAATTACGTTCTTCTGGACGAACGCCAAAAAACAGGCGGTAAAGACGGAAAATTTTATTTTAACAAGCTCACGTCGGAAGGAGAGTTGGTCGCTACCGGCAAAAATGGGTACGGCCTGCCTGCGTTCACGTTGAAAAACGCCACCAACATTCACACCGAGGACCTGCTGCCCGCGTTGGTAGCCGCTCATAAATAATTGCTCCCCCGAATCCGGTGGCCCCGGTCGGGCTTTCTTATTCCCCACTATTTCCCCTTTTTACGCCATGAGTGCCTTTTCCAAGTATTTGAACGAAAACCAAGACCCCAAGGCCGTCGAAAAGCTGATGGGTAAAATCAGCGGCCTGCTGACGGCTGATGAAGAAGTGCAGTACATCGCCGTGCAGAAAAAGCCGGTGCTCAACACCTCTCCCGACTGTGTGGCCCTGACCAATAAGCGGGTCATTTTCTGCCGGCCCAAAAACTTCGGCCTGAGCATGGAATTCAAAGACCACCAATGGAAAGACGTGGTGGATATCCACATGAAAGAGAACATGCTGGGGGCTGATTTTTCCATCAAAACGGCCAAGGGGAACGATGAGATGGATTATCTGCCCAAAGACCAGGCCCGCAAGCTCTACCAGTTTGGGCAGGCCAAGGAGGAAGAAGCCCGCGACTACCGCCGCCAACGCGACCTGGAAGACAAACGCGCCGCCGCCGGTGGCGGAATTACGGTGAATGCCGGGGCTGCCACCCCAGCCGCCCCAGTGGCTCCGGCTACCGACGACCCCATGGAAAAGCTGAAAAAACTCAAGATGATGCTCGAAAATGAACTTGTCACCCAGGCGGAGTACGACGAGCGCCGGGCGACTATTATGGCCCAGTTTTAATTGCTTGCGCCGGCTCTTTCCAGATGAATCCATTGCCCTATTATCGTCTGTTACTCGGTGGTTGGCTGCTGGCGTTGGCCAGCAGCCCCAGCGCTTTGGCCCAAACCCATGGGGTGGGCGGTGCCGCCCCCGCCCAAACCGTCCCGGCCGCTCCCGCCCTCAAAACCCACCAAGGCGAATACGAGGGCGGCCGGGCCACCTACACGTACTACCTGGGCCAGGATGGCCGGCGCGTGCGTCACGGCAGCTTCGTGAGTACCCGCACCGAAGCTGGGCGGCCCATTTTTCTGCGCATTGCCGGCCAGCGCATCACCAGCAACGACTACACCGAGTACCGCGCCGCCCGTACCTACGCCCGTGGGCAGCCCACGGGCAGCCCATGGGCCGCTGGACGACGACCACCACCGACTACTCCCGCTCCGGTGGCCCGCACCTGCCGCTGCCCGCCGAAATCAGCCGCCGCCAAACCACCACCGCCACCTACGAGCGCGGCCGCCTGAACGGCCCCGCCACCTACATCGACGTGCCCTGGCGGGCCGGCAAACCGGGCCCGCCCACCCGCAGCGCCAGCGCCCACCGCCACGTTCGCTCCGAGGCGGTGACCGTGGTCGTGCCCCGACGCAGCATGTTCGACCCCCGCGTGGACGATGAGCATCCCCTCACCGAGCGCGAACAGCAGGGCCTGCCCACCGAGCGCGACACGACCCTGGCCGTGGAGGACTACGCCGCCGGCCCCTACCGCTACGATGCCGCCCCCGACCGGTCCGACCCCGCCCACCGGCCCCAAATGGCCCGCGGCTACTTCGATGCCCAGGGCTACTGCGACAGCACCTGGACCCTGCGCTACTGGAAAAGCGGCAACGAGCGCGACGAAGCCATCGCCATCGAGCAAGCCTCGGGCTGGATGAGCACGACCTTGGAGTTTGAGCACGGCGTGTTGTGGCGCGAGCAAACTACGCAGGCCAGCACGGGCGCGGTCATCAGCCGGTTTGTGCTGCCGGCTACGCGGGCACAGGATACGGCCTCGCGCCTCATGGTGCTGGGCGAAGCCGTGCGCTTGTACAACTGGGCCAACCCCGCCAACCACCCCGACGAGCCCGACTGGAACTCGCCCATTCCCGAAGATGAAGATGCCAGCCACTCGTTTTTCGTGGAAGCCGTGGGCGTGCTGGGGTCGCCCCGGCTGCTGAACGTAGAATTTGCCCGGTAGTACCAACCACACGGCATAACCTGAAGAATAGCGCAATTTCTTTTCGCGGGCAAGGGATGGGCATCCATTCCAACGAAGGCGACACGAACAACCCTTCTCCGTGGCTACGGACCTTGGAAAACCGCCACGACGGTGCCGGTCCTACCCAAGTTGCTTTGTTGGCTCACCTGCAAAAAACCAAGCGCAGCCGGCCACAGGTGCCGGCTAGGCCAGGCGTGGCGGTTGCGCCGTGATTCGCTCACCCCACCATTTTTTTACCCCAATTTTTTATGAAACGTCTAATTACCAGCATGTTTTTTCTGTCGCTGGCCGCTACCGCAGCGGCGCAAGCCCCACCTCCCGCCCAAAAAGCTTTGCTGCTGGGCTATTGGGCCGACCCGGAAAACCCCACCGATTGTTTTCGCATAACGGCGAAGGATGTTTCCAGCCATTCGTGCGGTGGAACCGACCTGGGCGGCACCCGCATCAGCACCAAGCCCGACGGGAGCTGGTACGTCCTGGACAAGGACGGGGAATGTTCGGTAGTGGTACTCGTGACAGCCAAACGACTGGAGATGAGCCCGGTGGGCGGGCGGGGCAACACCCTTGTCTACAAGCGTTGCCCTGCGTCGGCTCGTAAAAAATAAGCGAAGCGCTACAAATACTGCTCGATATCGCCCGCGCCCTGGCGAATCAGCTCGAAGTCGTCGTTCGTGCAGTCGATGATGGTGCTGGGCACGTTGTTGCCGAAGCCGCCGTCAATCACGAGGTCGACCAACATGCGGTACTTCTCGAAAATCAGGTCGGGGTCGGTTACGTATTCGTCGATGGTGTTTTCGTCTTCGCGCACCGAG
>JAYULN010000671.1:0-3187 GCA_043763525.1 Hymenobacter sp. | reverse complement strand
GTACACGGCCCAGCCCTCCACCATGGCCCCGTTGCCGAAAATGCTTTTCACCAGCGAGGGCGAGCGGTTGGCGTACACGAGCTGGGTGTAGTGGCCCGGAATAGCCTCGTGAATGTTGAGAATTTGGAGGGTGTAGTCGTTGTATTCGCGCAGGTAGCTCTCGGCCTGGGCGGGCGTCCAGTCGGCCGGAATCGGCTCCACGTTGTAGTAGGTGTTGGCCCCCTTGTCGTAGGGGCCGGGGGCCGAAATGCTGGCCCCCGCTCCGCTGCCGCGCATGTAGAGCGGGGTTTCGCGCACCACCAGCGGCTTGCTGGGGTCCTGGGTGAGGAGCTTGTGTTCGTTCACGAAGGCTACGAGCGTCGGAATCTGACGCTTCACGGCATCCACGAAACCATCGCGCGGGGCGTGCTTGAGGGTGAGCTGGTTGACGACGGCCGTAATCAGGGCCAGCGTGTCGGCCGGGGCCTTCTGGCCGGGAAAATACTTGGGGTAAAGCCGGGCGGCTCGGTGGCCCATGTCGTGCAGCAGCTCAGCCTTGTGTTGGAGGGCCTGCTGGTAGATTTCGGCGGCGGTGAAGTGCGACTGAATATCGTAGGCAAATTTCTGCTCGAACAGCGCTTTACCGATGCGGAACGAGCGGAACGGACCCTTAGGCAGCACGTCGGTTTTCAGGAAATCCAGGTAGCCTTGCACGGCGGCGCGGGTGGCCGCGATGCGGCCGGTCAGGGTCTTTTTCTCGGCCTCGGTCAGGCCCGATTTCCGCACCGAATCGGCCAGCGCGGAGCCGAACACGGCCAGGCCGCCCATGTTTTGCTTTATCGCCAGCTCGGTGTGCTCCTTGGTTGGGTTGCTGAGGTTGGCTTGGGCAGCGGCGTAGTACTCGGCCGCGTGGCTGAGCTTGTCGGAAATATTGCGCAGGCGGCGGTCGAGGCGAAAGTGGCGGCCATTGAGCAAATCGCCCACACTCGCCCCTAAGTTGTAGCTGGCCGGGTTCCACTGCCAGGTTTTGAGGGTGTCGGCGTACCAGCGCTCGGCCCGCAACTCGTTGCGGAGCAGGCGCAGGTCAATCTGGTTGTTGGGCGAGAGGCTGTCGGGGCCGAAGGTAGCCAGGCCGGCGAGGTTTTGCCGGGCGAAGGCATCGTCGCGCTGCCGCTGGGCGGCGTTGGGAATCAGCAGCAGCGAGTCGTACTTGTGGTAGCCCTGCGAGGAAGCATAATCCGGATTTTGCCGCCACAAGGCTTCGATAAACTGGCCTTTAAAGGCATCGAAGCGGGCATCGGGGGCGGCGGGCTTGGATTGCGAGCAAGCGGCCAGCGCCAATAGCAGCGGGAAGTAGCGGAGTTTCATATTGGAATTTGAAGTAAAAAAGCACGGTCATGCAGAGCGCAGCGAAGCATCTTTACCGCGCGGGTAATCAACTTTACTATTGCGGTAAAGATGCTTCGCTGCGCTCTGCATGACGTTCCATTTAGCGCAGTTACCCACCCGGCAAAGGAACACCGCAAACCCGACATGTTGCAGTCGCCCGCCGTAGGTTTGTCCTCATACCACTTCCACCCTTCTCATGCCCCGCATCGAACACGACTTCCTCGGCGAACGCCCGCTCCCCGACACCGCCTACTACGGCATCCAGACCCTGCGCGGGATGGAGAATTTTGCCATCACCGGCATTCCCATCAACTCCGAGCCGCTGTTTGTGCAGGCCCTGGCCTACGTAAAAAAGGGCGCGGCCCTGGCCAATAAAGAGCTGGGCGTGCTGCCCGCCGCCATTGCCGATGCCATTGCCGCCGCCTGCGACCGGGTGGCCACCGGCGAGTTCGATAGCCAGTTTCTCACCGACATGATTCAGGGCGGCGCGGGCACGTCGGTGAACATGAATGCCAACGAAGTCATCGCCAACGTGGCCCTCGAAATGATGGGGCACCAGAAGGGCGAGTACCAGTATTGCCACCCTAATAACCACGTAAATTGTTCGCAGTCAACGAACGATGCCTACCCCACCGCCTTCCGCATTGCCCTCAACAACAAGCTGGTGGGCTACCGCGAAACCCTGCACGAGCTGGCCGAAGCCTTTGCCGCCAAGGGCGAGGAATTCCGCGACGTGCTCAAAATGGGCCGCACCCAGCTCCAGGACGCCGTGCCGATGAGCATGGGCGACGAGTTCCGCGCCTTCGCCACCAACCTGCGCGAGGAGCTGCTGCGCATCGACGATTCGCGCCGGCTGATTGACGAAATTAACATGGGGGCCACCGCCATCGGCTCGCGCATCAACGCCCCCGACGGCTACCCGGCCCTGGTTACCGAGCATTTACGCACCATCACCAGCCTCAACCTGCAACTGGCCGGCGACCTGTTTGAGGCAACCTACGACACGGGGGCCTACGTGCAGCTCTCCGGCGTGCTGAAGCGCACGGCGGTGAAGCTCTCCAAAATCTGCAACGATTTGCGGCTGCTCTCCTCCGGCCCGCGCTGTGGCATCAACGAAATCAACCTGCCCGCCCTGCAGCCCGGCTCCAGCATCATGCCCGGCAAGGTGAACCCGGTGGTGCCCGAAGTGGTGAACCAAACGGCCTTCTACGTCATTGGGGCCGACCTCACGGTAACCATGGCCGCCGAGGCTGGTCAGCTGCAACTCAACGTAATGGAGCCGGTCATCAGCTTCGCCCTCTTCACCTCCATTTCGTATATGACCAACGCCTGCCGCACCCTGCGCGAAAAGTGCGTGCTGGGCATCACGGCCAACAAGGAGCACGCCGAAAGCCTCGTGCGCAACAGCATCGGCATCGTTACGCAGCTCAACCCGGTTATCGGTTACGAGGCCTCGGCCGACATTGCCAAGGAGGCGCTCAAAACCGGCAAGTCGGTGCACGACATCGCCGTAACCGAGCGCGGAGTATTGACGCAGGAGAAATGGGATGAGATTTTCACGTTTGAGAACTTGATTCGGCCGGTGTTTATGAAGTAGCTGTTGCCAATGCAGAACGTCATGCAGAGCGGAGCGAAGCATCTTCACCACAATAGTAAACAATTACTTAGACGGTAAAGATGCTTCGCTCCGCTCTGCATGACGTTCTCTTTCCCCTTCCTTCTTATCACCCATCATGCGCCCTCTGCTCCTCCTCGCCTTCCTCCTCGCCGCCACCACCGCCCATGCCGCCCGCATCGATACCCTGGCCATTCCGAGCGC
>JAYULN010000670.1:0-7963 GCA_043763525.1 Hymenobacter sp. | reverse complement strand
CGGCCGGCTGTTGGCCACGCATCACCTGCCCGGCAAGCACGACCCGGCCAAAGCCGCTCCTTACAACGCCGAGGTTATCAACCAAAAGCAGCTGGCCCTGCAAGCCCTGGGCCTGGCCAACGACGAGGTGATTGAAGATATCCTTATCACCCTGAGCAGCCAGTGGCACGTGCTGCGCCTGCTGCCCGACCAGCGCCACTTCGTGCATCTGATGGTGAGCATTCACGATACCAACCTGGCCCTGGCCCGCGCCGTGATGCAAAACCACACCGCAGCCGCCGAATAACGCCCCTGCCGAAACGAAGAAAGCCACCCCAAGGTGGGATGGCTTTCAGCCAGCAGCCGAACTGGGCATACTTTACTTGAGCAACTCGGCCTGTTGATGGAGCACGTGCCGGGCAATGGCCAGGTTCGTGTCGCGGTTGTTCACGACCAGGCAGATAAACTTCTTGCCGTCGTCGAGCAGGTTAATTAAGTGAATCTGATTGGTGAGGGTGATAAGAATGTCATCGATTTTTTTCGCCCGTGAGCTTCAGGGCCGCCATGGCCTTCTGCTTCTGCTTCACTACCTCCGTATTGTAGGCTGCCGCTGTTTCCGGGTTCAGCGTTGGCGAATTGGTGTGCGAAGCCATGCACATGCCCGACTGCACTTCGACGATAGCCACGGCCACCAGTTGCGGCAAGTCGTTGATGATGTTTTGCACAGCCTGGCCGGCAGGGGAATTGGTTGCGTACGCCATTCGTAAAGAAACAAAGGGGGAGAGCGGGTGTGATTATAAAGTGAGATGAGAAACGAATAGGCAATAAACAACCCGGCCCCGCCCAAATTGGGCCACCGAAGTACCCCGGCACATGACCGGGACAATCCCAAACCGATAGAGTTGGAGCAGCCTTAGTTGAAGAAGAACCAGTGCCGGGCTTTGCGGGCGGGCTTGGCCGCCACCTCATAGCTGGGCACCAACGTCACGTTGTCCAGGGCTCTGGCATGGCCGCTCACCCGAATTTCCTCGTCGGTGTAGCCACCGTAGCCATAGGCCAGCGTGGTGCTGCGGTCGGCGGGAACGGCCAGCGTGTATTCGCCGTTAGCATCGGTGCTCACGCCCCGCGACGAGCTTTTTTCGAACACGGTGGCCCCTACCAGCGGGCGGCCGTTTTCGTCCAGAATTTTACCGCGCACCGTGGCCATGCGGGTGGTGCTGGTTGGGGCCAGGCTGCCATCAGCAGACAGGCCGGGAGCCGAGGTGCCGGCGAATACCGCCCCGCCCACGAGGACCAGGCCGACCACGGCTGCCAGGGCCTGTCGGCGCATCCGCTGCGGCGACGTGCGCATGCGGTGCATCTGGCTCTGCATCCAGCCCACGGCCTGCACCTGCTCGCCGGTTTGCTGCATCACGTGGAAACGCTGCCAGGTTTGGGAGCCCAGCGTGGCATTCTTTTTCAGGTGGGCATCTACCCGCAGGGTATGCTCGGGGGCCAAATCGCCCCGCAGGTAAGCATCGCGGTAAACATCAAGTAACTCACCGGAATTTGTGTCGAAGGGAGAAGCGGTCAGGTACATATAAGGGAGAACTAAGAAGTTAGAAAAAGTAATGCCAGAATCCGTTTCGGCTTTGCTTTTCAGCCGACAACAGAACAAAACTATGGCAATCTGTTTAGCCTTTTAGCCGAAAAAGTTAAACAAGTTATTATTGCCGACGAACCCTGCCAATTACGGTGCGAACGGATTTTCGCCACCTTGGTAGAATCAGTGAAAATACCTGCCGGGTTTATGCACTCCATTATTGGCCCCAACGTGGCCATCGACGACAAAACCATTATCAAAAACGGCATCCTGAGCGACTCCATCATCGGCACGTACTCGGAGCTGAAATCGGCGGTGATGCACGACTGCATCGTGGGCAGCGACACCTCGTTCCGGGGCATGAACCACTCCCTGAACATCGGGGATAATACCGAAATTGACTACCGCTAGGCGGTATTACGAGCCACTAGCAACGGGCCATATTGAGCCGGCCGAGGCATATAGCTCCTACCAGTTAGCCTACTAAACTGCCTTCGTTTGTCCGCTTACGTGTCCGCTTTGGCCACTCAAACGGACAGCGTGTCCTACTTGCTGTCCGTTTTGTCCGTTTTGGCTTTTTCTGGTATCATCGGTCGCCGTGGGCTGGCGAAAGCGTAGCGGCGGGTAAGCAGCGAAAAGAAGCTCCGACTGCGTGTGCGGTTGGGGCTTCTTTTCGCTTTCCTTGAAATCGCTAACGCCCCTGAAGGCTGTGGGCTAATTGCGCTAATACATAGGCGCAATCTTCCTCCAAACGGCTTTGTCCATCCCGTGTGGAATAACGCCGTACTTGCTCTTCTAAACCGTTGCGGTTGAAGCGCCGGGCTTTGTTGAGAAACCACCTAAACTTGTCCAGCGCTGCCGTCGCCGAGCAACCAAGGCATCGGCATTAAGATTGAGAAAGCCGGGGCGTTGGCCTTGAGCGGCCATTTCGGCTACGTATTCTTTGTCCTCGTTGTTTATCTGCTTGTCGTAATCCCGGTTGGGATGGGAGATGCGCCCCGATGACGAAAACTGAATACGCGCCATTTCGGCGCGGTCAAACAGCGGAAGGGTAATATCACGGTTGCCCTGATACTCGTCGCAATGCGCGACAGTGCCCGAAAAACCGTTGCAGGCCAGCACCATGTTGTGATAGTTCTGCTCCAATAGGCGGCGACGCGCTTGGTCGGCGGGAGTACCCTCTTTCCAGCTACGCGCACTCAAATGCGCTATCTTGGTCGTGTGTTGCTCGTTTTTGGCGGGGTCGAAGTCGAGGCGACGCATGCAAAAGGCACACAAAAAGCCTTGTTCACGGGCGAGGGCCACACGTAGTGCCAGCGAAGCGGCATAGCGCGAACCGAGGGTGTTGCGGTGGTCACGTAACTCTTGTGGCTCGTTTCCTTTCTGAATGTAGCGCATCGGTTACTCGGCCGTTTCAGAAGTTTCGTGAGGGCGCATGAAGCCGAGCATGGTTTCGGCATCCACTAGTTCCGCATCGTCGGGACCTACCATTTCGCGCAGTTCAACCAATTGTTCGTCGGCAGCATCCCACTGACTGCGGTCGAGCAGGTCGAACAGTTTTAAGAAGAGGGGCTTTACTTCTTCCGGGCGGGTGCCGGCGTTCATCACGTCGCGAATGCTGTCGCCGTAGGTGCGGCCGTAGTATTGCCCGGCAACTAAGCGAGCCTGGCCCGCCTTTAGAATAAACAGGTTGCCACCCTTGAAATTAGCCAACAGCAACGGCGAGTGCGTGGTGATTAGAAACGTGGCCCGTTCGGTAAAAGGCGCTATTTCCTGCATGAACTCAGCCTGCCACTTGGGGTGCAGGTACGTGTCGGGCTCATCGAGCAGGAACAAGGTGTTTTCGTCCACCATCAATTCGTTGAGCGCCCGTAGCGTGATGAGCTGCTGCTGCCCCTCGCTCATGTGCAGGTGGCTGACGTGGGCTTCGCCCGGCAGGTCGTAAAACACTTCCAGGCGGGCCAGCAATTCTTCGGAATGCAGCAGCAGCAGCAAGGTGAACAGCAGCCGCTCTTCGACGTAGGTGGCCCGCAGACTGTACCAGTTTTCGAGGTCGAACCAAAAGGTGAGCGACTGGTCGGAGTTGGCAATTTCCTCGGTGGCACAAGCACGGATGCGCCCCAAGAAAATGCCCATCTCGCCCTTAGCCCCCCAAAACTCAGCCGGGTCTTTGGAATTGCCGTAGCTCTTTTGCCGGATATCAATGCGGATGCAGCGGGTAGAAGACTTGGCAACTTCCAACCGTTCGCGGAAAAAGAAATCCACGTCTTCGTAATCCTCATAGGAGTAGAGCGCGGCCAGTAGCAGTTCAAAATGCCCCCGCTCTAAATAGTAAAGTGGAAATACGCGCAACCTGGCATAGGCATCCTGCGAGGTACGGGCATCGCGTTGCAACCCGTTACGGTACTCACGTTCGAAAGCGGTATAAATACCTTCGATGCTTTCGGAAAGCCCGGAGTAGTACACCACCAGGTTGGGGGCTAGGGTGGGGTAGTCGGTAGCAGTGGTTTTCTGATACGACATTTTCCACTCGCCGTTTTTCTGCTGCTTACCGATGATGTTTTCCATCAGTAGCTCGTACTTCTTGCCGGTGTCGCGGCCCGAAACGCGCACTTCGATGGTGGTGAAACTGGTTTCAGCCGTCGGCCCGCCCTGCATCACATCAAAGAAGGCACTGCCGCCGTTGCTGGTTTCTTTCTGAATGAAATAGGTAAGCTCGAACTCAAACGGCGGCCGGGCATGGGTGCGGCCCATAACGTAGCGTTCGTGCAAGGCGCGAAATATCCAGGTCAGGCATTCCAACATGGTGGACTTGCCCGAGCCGTTTTCGCCGATGAGCACCGTGATGGGCCGTTCCCATTCCTCGATGCGCAGGCCGGCCCCGTCACGCAACAGCTTATAGCCGTCGCCCGAGAGCCGCAGAGAATGCAGGTGTATCATGGCAGGTGGGGGTTAGGCGAAAATGTGAGCTTCGAACGTGCGCCGAGCGGCGGCTTCGAGCGTGGCAGCTTGGGTACGGAATTCTTCGGCTTGTATTTTTGCCGTCGAAAAGAACGCTGCAATATTCCGCTGGATGTCTGCGTCGGGCGAAGGGAAATTAAGATTTAGAAAGTCTGTTTCAGAAATGCGGGGCATTCGTGCGCCGCTCATAATATCCCGAATCTGATACTGAATAACGGACGAACTTAATACTGCTAAGAAGTAAGACAGATTAATTTCTTCCGCAAGCTCAAAAACAAACAGCTCCGGTGAGGAAATGACATCGGCAAATTCTGTATCGTTGTGCCAGAATTTGTTGAGGTAGGGCCGCAGCTTATTATATGCGACGTACCCTTTGGGGATTCTCACACAGGAACTTTTTATTTCCTCCCCTTTGACGGTAGGCAAGGCCACTAGTTCGCCACTGTTCTTTTCAATATTTTCGAGGCCCAAGTAATGGAACGCTCTATCTGGTTCACTCTGGGGGTCAACCCGAATAGCCTTCCCATCGGAATCACTCATAAACCGGGCAATGAGCTGCCGAAGCTTAACGGGTGGTGAAGTAAAAACAAGCTTAAGACTACCGAACAGAAATTGTGGGTCCCACCGGCTAAGCTCACCTGAACCGATAAATTGCCAGGTTCCGCGGCGCAATGGCTTCTCAGTTGAGCTAATCTTCAACTGTGAGAAAAGATATTTGTCACTTTTATCGTGCAATTCGTCTGCCTCTGCCCTTTTCTGTTCAGCACTTTGGGCCTGCTGGTCGTACTCGGCCACAAGACGGGCTTGCTCGGCCAGCGGGGGCAGAGGCACGGCCACTTCCAGAAATAGGGCCTCATCAAGCCGCTGGCGGTTTGTGGTGCCGGTGCTGCAATTGCGGCAGTAACGAATGAACGCAGCCGTACCGGTGACTAACTCAAAAAAACGTGGGTTGATGAGGGCAGTATTGAGGTTGTAAGTTGGAAAATCGTTAGTGAGAATGGCCCCGTCGAGTTTGGGGGGAGCGATGCCCATTGCGCCGTGTCGCGCATCAATGCGGGAGAGCACAAATTGCCCAGCCTTTAATCGAAATTGTCGCTTAGTTCCGATTTCGCTACCCTTTACCCGGCCTTCAACGCGGGGCACTACGCCCTTCCCATCGAAGCGCACCGTAACGCGCTGGTACGTCTCATCATCTTGAATCACCACATCTTCTCGACTACGTAGCAGAAACGAGCCAATCGGATGCAGTATGTATGCTTTGTTGTAATCAAAATTGTTTTCTAGTGCGAATCGGACGCTCCAGTTTGCTAAACTAACCCATTCTAAAAGGGTCAGCAACCGCGTGGGATGGTCGGTCTGCCGGGGGGCGGGGGTCGCCGGCAGACTCAGGAAAAATTTACGAGGTCGAGGGCGCGGCCGTAAGCCGGGGCGTTTTCGCCAAGCATCATGCGCGTAAGGGTGGTGCTGCTATCGGGGTCGGGCAGGTGGTATTTCACCAGCTCGTAGCGGTTTTGCCACAGCTTGTGGCTTAGCCGGTACTGCCGAAACTCCTGGGCCACGGGCACCAGCTCGTTTTCAATTGCTGCCCCGGTGCTGCTGATGCCAGCGCTTTCCACCTCTACCATCGGCACGGGGTAGCTGAACCGCTGCTTCACGGCCTGACGCACCTGGGCGGCCATGCGGTCCTCCAGCTCGGCCTTTTGCTGCTTGTAGGTGCGGTCGAGGGCTTTGCGGTCGGCGGCGAAGGCCGCGTCTTTGTAGTCGGCCCGTTTGGCATCGTATTCGGTTTTGAGCGTTTTGAGCTTGGGGCCGTAGTCGAGCAGGGCTGCCGCGTGCTCTTCGGCTTGCAGCGCGGCGTAGGTAGCGGCTTCCTCGTCGGTGAATTTCTTCAGGAATACCACCGATGGCTTTACCGTGGCCCCGGAGGCCATAAATACATCCTGCGGAATGCTGGTCACGTTGAGCAGCTTGGCCCGGTCCTCGATGAACTCACGCACCCGTTGCAACGAGGAGGAGTTGAGTACGCCCTCGGGCAGTACCACGCCCATGCGCCCGCCCGGCCGCAACAGGTTGAGGCAGCGTTCGAGGAACAGCACTTCGGTAAGTGCCGAACCGGTTTCGCCGCTGATGTCGAATAAGTCGAGCACCGGCTCGCCCACCTTGTCGCGGGTTTGGGCCAGGGCTTTTTCGGCGTAGTCGGGGCCGTAGCGGGCGGTGTAGTGGGCTATTTTTTCGGCGGTGGGCAGGTCGCTTTCCTGCACTTCCAGCTTCTTATCAACCCGCGCCCCAAACGGCGGGTTGGTCAGAATAACGTCGAAACGACCATCGTAAATGCCGTTCACGTTCAGCAGCCCGTCGTGGTGATGCACCCCGCCGTGGCCGTCGCCGTGCATAATCATGTTCATCTTGGCCGTGCGCGCCATGCGCGGGTTGGCATCGGTGCCAAAAATGCAGTCGTACGAGAGGCGGCGCAGGCGGCTTTTCGGATTGTGCAGGTCAAGTTCGGCGTTGAGTTGGCCAAACAGGTCTTCGACCCGCGCCGTGGTAGCCTCTTGCTCGGCTTCGGGCAGCTGGTCAAACCCTTCGGGGTAGTACTCCTCCTTCACCTTTTCTTTCACGGCCTGAACGTGGCGCTCGATGTGGTCGCGCACGTACTCGAAGGCCTTGATGAGAAACCCGCCCGACCCGCAGCACGGGTCGCAAATGGTTTCGCCCTCCTGCGGGTCGAGGATATCCACGATGTAATCGACCACCGGCCGGGGCGTGAAGAACTGCCCCAACTCGCCCCGAAATGTATTGCCGAGGAACTTCTCGAAGGCAATGCCTTTCACGTCGTCGGAGGTATCGGAGAGGTTGTATTTCTCCAGTTCCTTCACGATTTGCAGGAACGATGCCTCCCGGATTTTTAGCGTATCGGTCGGCTCAAACAGCTCGTCGGCCTGGAAGAAGTTTTTGGTTTGGGCGAACAGATACTGGTAGAAGGGGTTTTTCTGAATCTCTCCGGCCGGCCGCATTCGCGCATCTGCCTGTTGCAGCTCTTCAAACTCGGCCCGCGAGAAGATGGACCGCTTACGCGCCTGCTCCCGCTCGTAACGGATTTTCATGAACAGAATTTTGGAAATCTCGTCAAATGCGGCTTCTGGCGACAGCTTGTCGTTGTTGCGGATGATGTTGTGGCATTTGAAAAGCAGCTTCGAAAACTCGTCGCGGGTGAACTGCTTCGTTTGGGTCAGCAGAGCCTGAATTTTCTTCTCGTTGCCGACTTCAATGGCGTTGGGAATGGCAATGATTTCATCCAGCCGCTTGGGTATTTCACCCTTCACCACTCGGAAGAATTTGGTTTCCTTCTGATTGGTAGTCACGAAAAAATCAGCCCCCGCCCAGGCGGCATAATTCATACCTTGGTAGTAGTCCTCATCCCGGATGGTTACCTGCTGGGCC
>JAYULN010000669.1:0-3195 GCA_043763525.1 Hymenobacter sp. | reverse complement strand
CCCCCCGGCCCGGCCCCCCCCCCCCCCCCCCCCCCCGACCGCATGAATTTCCACAGCAACCGGGTTTCGGCCAGCTTAAACAGCCCCATTACCAATGCCCGCTGCAGCCGCGAAGTGAGCATAGTGGGCCGCAGAACGGGCGTGACGACCGGCGCTACCGGCGCGGCCACGTAGGTGAGGTCGGTGATGAGTGTGGGTTGCATAAGCGTTAGCGGCTGGCGGTGGCGGGCAGCATGGCCTGGGTGGCCAGCCGGTATTTTTCCTTGGAAAAATCGACGAAGCGGCCGGGCTTTTTGAAAGCGTATAGCTCGGGCAGATTGGGCAGGCCTTTGAAGTCGCGGATGTGCTCGTAGTAGCCCCTGGTGTGCAGAAAAGCAGTGCGCCGGGTGCCGGCGGCGGGCGCGGGCAGGGCCGTTTCGTAGGCCAGCGTCACGGCGGTGCCGGGCCGCAGCTGCTGCAGGTACTGGCCATCGGTAGCGGCCAGCTGGGCCCGGGCATCGAGGCCGCGCTCGGTAACGGCGCTTTGCAGGCGGCAGCAGTCGAGCAGCACGGGGCGGTTGGGGCTGCAATCGAGGGCCGCGTAGTCGACCTCCCAAAACATGAAGCCGCACTCCAGCTTCACGCGCACCTGGCCGGTGGCGTTGGCGGCAAAATCGAGCGGCACCACCAGGTCGCGCGCGGCCAGTGGGCCAATGGTGGGGATGGTTTCGGCCAGCTGCCAGCCCTGGCCAGCCTCCACGTACACTTTCAGCGGAATACTTTGGTCGAGGCCCCACTGGCGATTTATTTCGGCGGGCTGGACGTGCTGCCGGGCGGCCCAGGTGTTGTAGGAGCTCCCAAATTTCTCGATAAAGGCCCCGTACAAGTAATCGAGCCACAGCGAGTTCTGGGCGTGCAGCACCAGCTTGCCGTGCCGCGCGCCGGCGGGCTTTGCAAAGCTGAGCGTGAGGGCGTTGGGGGCGGTACCGGGCGCGTCCTCATTGAACAGGTAGGCGCTACAGTCGGTGGCTTGCAGCTGGGCCGTGCAATCGTGGCCGGCGGGCGTGCGGGCCTGCGTGGGCGGTAGCGGATTGGTGAGGGTTTGCACCTGGCCGCGCTGGTCGAGCAGCACCTGCGTATCGGCGGGGTGCTGGGCCACCCACAGCTCGGCAAGATTGGTGTACTGCCGCTCCTTCAGCTCGTTGCTGATTTTCAGGCGGTACTGGCCGTTTTCGGGCTGAATACTGGGCAGCGGCAGGTAGTCGTCGCGCTCGGCGGGCGCGAAAATGGCCCCGCCGTAGGTTTCGCCCACAAAGCGGTACTGCTGGCCGTCGTAGGCGTACACAAACGGGCACGAGCTTTTGGTGAGGGCAATGATAACCAACAGAATAGCAAACACACCCACCGAAATACCAAGGCCGCCCAACACGTATGAAGCCGTGGTTTTGCCGGTATCCTTCTCAATCAAATCAATCTGCTTGATGGCGGTGAACGGGATGCTCACCTGGTCGCCGGTGCCGGGCTGAAAGTCAGCGACGTAGACGTGAACGATGTTGAGCACCAGCGTCGCGTCAGGGCGTTGGTAGCGCGGCGAATGCCCTTTGTCCGGAGCGGTTTTAAACCGGCCAATCGGAGCTGCCAGGGCTTCTTTGGTCCCTTCCAGCACCTCGCCGTTCAGCTTCGGGGTGCGCAGCACCCACACCTCCGGGCCCTGGTGGACCACAAAGGTTTTCGACTCGGCCAGCAGGTTCACGTTTTCCCGATTCACGGGCTGGTCTCTGCTGCGGTAGTAGCTCTGGCAGCCCGTGGCCAAGGTGCCAAACGTGAGCAGGAGCAGCCAGGCGGTTGCCGCCGCTACCACCCTGCGGCGAAACAGGCCCAGCAGCGCCGGGACAACAAGCTCGACAGTACAAAAACGTCTCATAAGGCGGGGGATTGGATGAGGAAACAGAACGATTCCAAGGTAGAACTGCTACCACACGCCGCCAATACAATAGTTGCCGTTTGGGGACTTTATCAAAATGGCTTACAACATCTTAATCAATTGTATTTAAGACGTTTATTTAATTTTTTTACAGACTTATCACACTCGTTACTTAGAGCAGTTTCCGAGACGGTGTACCTGCTCCGGTCCGACGGCGCAGCCGTCCGACCGGTTGCCGTAGGAACGGAATCGTTGAAATGCCTCGGGCAGGTGGCACGCCCGACAACCGGTCGGACGGCTCCGCCGTCGGACCGGAACGTGCTCTGGAGATGAAACCGCGCTAAGGCACTATTTGGGGAGTCATCCAGCACCGCTTGAGCGTCATGCTCAGCGCAATCGAAGCATCTAAATCCGAAGCTAGAAAAAGCGGATGCGCGCCATGCACCGCTCAACTCGCGCTAACTTTTCCCATCTTGCGCCATGCGTTTCCCCGTCGAAATAGCCCTTGGCCCCGCCCGCCTGCCCGTGCATTTGCTGTGCGAGGTGCTGGCCTACACCCTCGGCTACCGCCTCTACCAATACCTACGCACTGGTCACGCCGACCGCATCAGCGACGCGCACCGGCAGTGGATTTTCGTGGGCGCGGCCGCCGGAGCACTGCTCGGCTCGCGCCTGTTGGGCCTGCTGGAGCACCCTGAGCTGCTGGCCCACCCTACTGGCGGCTGGCTCTATTACTTCACCAACAAAACCATCGTGGGCGGCTTCCTGGGTGGCCTTATCGGCGTGGAGCTCACCAAAAAGCGCTTGGGCATCACGGCCAGCAGCGGCGACTTGATGGTGTTCCCCCTCCTGCTGGGCCTCAGCATCGGCCGGCTCGGCTGCTTCCTCAGCGGGCTGGAAGATGGCACCTACGGCACGGCCACCACCCTGCCCTGGGGCATCAATTTCGGCGATGGCATCCCGCGCCACCCCACCAACCTCTACGAAATCCTGTTTCTGGGGGTGCTGGCGCTGCTGCTGTGGCTGTTGGAGCGGTGGCGCGGGCCGTTAGGCAATGGCCGGCGGTTTCAGCTGTTTCTGAGCGGGTATCTGCTGTTCCGGCTGCTGGTTGAGTTTATCAAACCAACGGCGGCGTTGCCGGGGCTGGGGCTTACCGCTATTCAGTGGGCCTGTGTGGCGGGGCTAATGTATTATGGGCGGTGGTCTAACCTAAGGTGAGATTATAATTATCAATTACAATTTTAATTCGGGCTGTATGCCCGGCTAAGCTTTTGCTGAACGAGCAGGATTTG
>JAYULN010000668.1:0-1207 GCA_043763525.1 Hymenobacter sp. | reverse complement strand
GAGGTGGTCTAGTTAAGCAGGAGAGAATTGGGTGATGTTGTTAAGTTGTTGTTGATGAAATTGATACGGCTTCTGATAGCCGATGCTGGAGTGGCGGCGCTCGTGGTTGTAGTAGTCAAAATAGTCGGCCACGCTGGCCTGCGCATCGGCCAAGTCGGCAAAAACGGGCCAGTCGCGGGCTTCGAGTTCCTCGGTTTTGAGGCGGGACCACCGGCTTTCGGCTTGGGCGTTGTCGTAGCATTCGCCGCGTCGGCTGTGGGAGAGCTGGGCTTGGGCGTCGCGTAGCCGGGCCTTGTAGGCGTTGCCCACGTATTGCCCACCCCGGTCGGAATGAACGATGAGGCCTGGGGCGGGCCGTTGGGCCAGTAGCGCCCGCTGCAAAGCACTGGTAACCAGAACTTCGGACATGTCAGCGCGCACCTGCCAGCCGACCACGTGCTTGGTGCACACGTCCTGAAAGGCGCACAGGTACGCCCAGGCCCCGCTGGCCAGTGGCAGGCAGGTGATGTCGCTCACCCACACCTGATTCGCCTGCGTGGGGCGCGGCTGGTCAAGCAGCAAATTGGGGGCGCAGCGCTGGCCATGCGTCGAATCGGTGGTGCGCGGAACGAAGGATTTAGGTTGCAACGCTTTACGTCCGTGCCGGCGTAGCCCCGTGCGCAGCGCCTGCCGCCCCACCCGGTGGCCGGTTTCCCGCAATTCAACCTGTAGCCGGCGCGTACCGTAGCGGCGTTTGTGGTGGTCAAAAACGGCCACCATTTTCGTTTCCCAGGCTGGTTCGGCCTTCCCCGCGGCCCCAGCCGCCTGCGCCAATCGCCAGGCGTAGTAGCGGCTGGGTACCACGCCCAGTACCTGGCAGAGCTGTTGGACGGGGTGAGCGGAGCGCTGCTGGTCAATGAATTGCAGGGTGCTCACAGGGCTGGGGGATGCGAGAAGATGGCGATGGCTTTTTTTAAAATGTCCAGTTCCTGCGCCAACCGTTTGTTGGCGGCGCGTAGCGCCCGCACTTCGGCGGCCTCGGCCGGGTCGGCGGGCACGGGCGGTTGCGCCGCTTTCTGCCAGGCATAAATGCGCTTGGCATCAATATTCAGGGCGCGGGCGGCAGCCAGCGTGGAGCGGCTTTCACTAGCCAGCCGCAGGGCTTCGGCGCGGAAGGCCGCATCATACCGCGGCCGTTTTGTCGGAGGAGCTTTTTCCATGAGTTTAG
>JAYULN010000667.1:0-3198 GCA_043763525.1 Hymenobacter sp. | reverse complement strand
GCGGATACGGGTGATTTCGGTGATGCCCAGCACGTAGTCAATCAGCACGGCGGCTACTACCAGCATGTTGGCCCGCATGGGCAAAATGCCGGGCAGGGCGGCCCGCTGCGCGTGGTTGCCGCCGAGCAGGTGCCGGTAGCTGGCCTGGAAGCTGCTCAATTCCAGCTCGGTATAAGGTGGCAGCTCGGCTTCGGCCCGCACCTGGCCGCCCTGCATATCGGCCAGGCTGTCGAAGCTGCCCGATGCGCCCACCAGGCTCACGGGCTTGTAGCGCCGCACGGCCTCGACGAGGGGCGTGAGCACGGTGTTCAGGTATTCCTGCTCGGCTTCGACGGCGGCGGCGGGAAACACGCCGCTGGGGTTCGGGAAAAACTGGTCGAGCAGGCGCTGGGCACCGATTTCGAAGCTCTGTTTCCAGAAAATGGTGGTTTCGTTGGCAATGATGAATTCGACCGAGCCGCCGCCGATGTCCATCAACAGATGATGTTCGGTACCCAGCGGCACGGCCTGGCGGATGCCCGCGCAAATCAGCTCGGCCTCGCGGTCGCCGCCAATCACATTCACCTGAATGCCGGTTTGCTCGAAGATGTCGCGCACCAAATCGGGCCCGTTGCGGGTTACGCGCATAGCGCTGGTGGCCGTGGCGCGAATTTCCGTTACCTGGTGCAACTCGATTTCTTCCTTGAAACCGGCCAGCGTGTGCAAGGCCCGGGCATACGGCTCCGGCGCAATGAAGCCCTGACTGATGCCTCCTTCGCCCAGGCGCACGCCGGCTTTGGTGCGTAGCAGCGCCACGGGTTTTTCGCCGGGCGTGGTGGGCATCTCCACAATAAGCAAATGGAAGGTGTTGGTGCCGAGGTCAATGAGGGCAAGGCGGATTTTGGTGCTTGGTGCTTGGTGCATAGTGCTTGGATATTGGTGCTTGGTTATTGGTGCCTGATGCCTGGCACTGGGAGACGGTCGCGAACATCAGCCAGGCACCAGGCACCAGGCACCAACAACCAGGCACCAATTAAGTGGCAAACCGGCAGAACGTGCCCAGTGGCAATTTCCGCTGGCCGGCATCGTGCAGGTATATCTCGCCCAGCTCGCGCACGGGCTTCTCGCCGGGAAAAATAGCCGTGGTGAGGTTGTCCAGAATCAGGGCCGAAAAGCCCAGCGAGTACAGGTTCACCACGAAGAAATGGTCCTCCGGGTCGAGCAGCTGCTGGCTGAGCTTGAGCATTTCGTTGAGCTCATCTTCGAGCTGCCACTTCTCGCCGTTGGGGCCGCGGCCGTAGGCGGGCGGGTCGAGGATGAGGCCCTGGTACTTGCTGCCGCGCTTCACTTCGCGGCGCACGTACTTCATGGCATCTTCCACGAGCCAGCGCACGCCGTCGAGCTGGCTGGCTTCCATGTTATCCCTGGCCCAGAAATTTACCTGCTTCACCGAATCGAGGTGCGTAACATCGGCTCCGGCGGCGCGGGCGGCCAGCGTGGCGGCCCCGGTGTAGGCAAACAGATTCAGCACGCGCGGCAGCTTGGCACGGCGCTTCCGGGTCTGGTTGTAGATGAACTGCCAGTTGGGGTCCTGCTCCGGAAACAGGCCGACGTGCTTGAACGACGACAGCCCCAGCCGAAACTTCAGCTTGAGGCCGTCGGGCCGTTGGTAGTCAATCAGCCACTGCTCAGGCATGTCGGGCTTGAGGCGCCACTGGCCCTTTTCGGTGCTGCCGGCGGCGCGGGCAAAGGCGGCATCGGCCCGTTCCCATTCCTTCGGGGGCAGGTGTGGGTCCCAGATGGCCTGCGGTTCGGGGCGGGCCAGGAGGTACTTACCGAAGCGTTCGAGCTTCTGGAAGTTGCCGGAATCAATCAGCTCGTAGTCGGGCCAGGGGGAGGTGGTGAGGAAGTCGTACATAAGCGGGCCGTAAAGGTAGGGGCCGTGCCCGGCAGGGCGGGTCGTTTTGGGTTTCGGGATTCTGCCGCCTCCTCCCCCGAATCCGTCGCTTTCAAAAGGCACCAGGCCCGGTTCATCGAACAAGGCCGACGGCGCGGCCGGCCAGCCCCTAGCTTTACCGGATGCTACCTGCCCAACGCAAGCAATTAACCCTCATCTTCATCCTTTTGCTGGCCGGCCTGGGGCTGAGCCTGTGGTGGGCCCGCACGTACCGCCCCGACCTGGCCACGGTGCTGGCCCCCGACACCTACACCGAGCACCGCGAGGTGAAGTGGCCGCACCGGGGCCGGGTGTTCGACCGCCACGACTCGCTGCTGGTGTTCACCGGTCGGCGCTACCTGCTGGTACTGCCCAGCCACAAGTGGCTCGACTCGGCCCACCTGAACCGGCTGCTGGGCTGGCCCGATAGTGCCTTCGAGCTCCGCACCCGCGAGCTGTGCCGCCGTGCGCTGCCCGCGCAGCTCGACCTCACTGCCGCCGAGGCCGACACCCTGCGCCGCCACCGCCGCGCGTGGCCCGCGCTCGTGGTGCGCGAGTACACGGCCCGCAACTACGCCGTGCCCGTGGCCGCGCCCGTGCTGGGTTTCGCTCATGACAACGCCCAACCATTTCTGTACCAGGCGCAACGGCTGGCGCGAGGCCGCTTCTACCGCCTGCGCAACGGCGGCATCGAGAGCTACTATAATGGCCTGCTGGCCGGTCGGCGCGGGGCCTGCCACCCGCTGCGCGATGCCCTGAACCACCCCCACGGCACCTGGGCCGCCGACACCGCCTACCAGCCCGGCCAGGACTTGCACCTAAGCCTCGACACCGAGCTGCAAGCCTACGCCGAACGCATTCTGGGCGAGCGGCGCGGCTACATCGTGGCCCTGGAGCCGGCCACGGGCGAAATCCTCTGCTACGTTTCGGCTCCCACTTTCGCCCCGGCCACCCTCACGGGCCTGGGCCGGGGGCGCGAGCGTCGCGAGCTGCTGCTCAGCCCCGACATGCCCCTGCTGAACCGGCCGGCGCTGCTGGCCAACCCGCCGGGCTCGGTGTTCAAGCTGGTGAACGCGGCCGTGGCCTTGCAGCTGGGGGCCATCACGCCCCAAACCGGGTTTCGCTGCGACCAGTCGCTCATCAACTGCGTGCATGAGCACCCCAACGCCCACAACCTCACCCAGGCCTTCAAATACAGCTGCAATCCGTATTTCTACCGGGTGCTGCAAGCGGTGGTGGATAACGTGCCCGACTCGCTGGCCCAGCCCGTCGACACCGCCGCC
>JAYULN010000666.1:0-1211 GCA_043763525.1 Hymenobacter sp. | reverse complement strand
ACGACCAAATCCCCCGCTTTGCAGCTAATTCGCCGCTTTCAATACATCAAGCTGGTGGCCGCCGATTTCGGCGCGGCCCTGGTAGCGTGGATGTGCTTCTACCTCGTCCGCAAATACTTGCTCAATGAGCTGACCGGCTACCGCTTCACCGAAGGGGCCTTGTTTGACCTCACGGGCTCCGCCGTTTTCATCGCCACGTTCTGGACCGTGCTCTACGGCCTGGTGGGCGAGTACCGCGACATTTACCGCAAGTCGCGGCTGGGCGAAATCATTCGCCTGGCCCGCGTATCGGTGCTCGGGGCCGTGGTTATTTTCTTCACCCTGCTGCTCGACGACCAGGGCGTGGTGAATTACCGGGCCTACTATAAAACCTTCACGGCCTATTACTTACTGCACTTTTTCATCACGGCCATCCTGCGGACCTGGGCCGTGAGCAGCGTGCAGGGCCAGATTCGCAAGGGCCGCATTTCGTTTCCCACCTTGTTGGTGGGTTCCAATGCGTTGGCCCTGAATACTTTTCATGAGCTGGCCCGCACCAGCCGCCACCTGGGCTTGCGCGTGGTGGGTTTCGCGCCGGTTGGCGATACCATTGATGCCGGACTGGCGGCCGAGCTGCCCGCCCACGGCACCTACCAGCGCCTGCCCGCCCTGGTGCGTGCCCTCAAAATCGAGCAAGTCGTTATCGCCATCGAGCCCAGCGAGCACCGCCTGATTGCCGATATTCTGGCCCTGCTCGAAGGCACACCCGCCCGCGTCAGCATCCTGCCCGACCTCTACCAGATGCTGCTGGGCTCGGTGAAGGTGAACCACCTGTTCGGCACTCCGCTCATCGAAATCAAGCAGGACCTGCTGCCCGTGTGGCAGGTGGTGCTCAAGCGCCTGATTGATGTGGTGGGCTCGGCCCTGTTCCTGCTGCTGGCCTGCTGGGTGTATGCCTTCACGGCGGTGATGGTGAAGCTGTCGTCGCCCGGCCCGGTGTTTTACCGGCAGGAGCGGATTGGGAAAAACGGCCACCCGTTCCGCATCATCAAGTTCCGCTCGATGTTTATGGATGCCGAAAAGCAGGGGCCGGCCCTTAGCTCCGACCACGACCCGCGCATCACCAAATGGGGCCGCTTCATGCGCAAAGTGCGCCTCGACGAGCTGCCCCAGTTCTGGAACGTGCTCAAGGGCGACATGAGCATCGTGGGCCCGCGCCCGGAGCGCCAGTT
>JAYULN010000665.1:0-1212 GCA_043763525.1 Hymenobacter sp. | reverse complement strand
TGAAGGCCGCTACGTGCAGCAGCACCGGCCCCACGGGCGCACCGGCCACCGCCGCCGGCCGAAAAAGCTCCGTATCCACCACGTTCGGTATCACTACTGAATGGGCGTTGACCGCCCCCAGCGCCGCCAGGGCCGCCCGCAGGTTATCCGACACGGTGTGCAGCGCCGCCGCCCGCCGCACCACGGCCCGCGTGAGCAGCCGCCGCAGCCCCGTGAGGTGCGCCGCCCGCTGGGGCAAATACAGCGTCCAGTGCTCGGTGATGATGAATGGGATGCCGCGTAACGCCCGCAGCGCCCACGCAAAGAGGCCCGTGCGCAGCAGCACGTGCACATGCACCAAATCGGGCCGCCCGCCGCCCCAGTGCCGCCGCAGCCGCCGGTAGCCGCGCAGCAGGCACCAGCAATACAGCAGCAGCTTCAGCGGCTTGTCGAGCAAGGCCAGGCCGGTGGGCGCGGCGCGGTAGTAGTAGCGTAGCGTGGGCCAGGGGCCACTGAAGTCTTCGTCGACCTCCACCAGCTTCGGCAGCGGGCCACGGGCCACGGTGGCGAAAAGCACGGCAGTCTTGATGTTTCCCCCGTGGGCGGCGATGGCCGCTACGTGCCGCTCCACGAAGTCACCGTCCAGCTCGTCGTAGCGGTGCGGGTACCACTTGGGCAGGTGGAGAACGCGAAGCGTTTTCAAGGAGGAATGAGGAATGAGGAATTTTGCCTGGCAGTAAAGTACGGGTCCAGTCCACACAAACAATACGGCCGCTCCATCTGGGGCGGCCGCGTTGTTTGTGTATGTTAGGCAAAACGAGAATCAGGCAAATGCCAATTCTTCATTCCTAATTCTTCATTCCTCATTAAGCAAAGCGTTAAAACGAGTAGCGCAGGCCCAGCTGCCCCTGCCAGCGCGAGGCTAGCTGGTCGACCGAATAGGGCTTGCTCGTGGTGGGCGTGTAGGTGAAGGTGGGCCGGTTGAAGGTGGCCGGGTTGAAGGCCCCGCTCGCGCCGCTGGCATCGAGGTAGGTCGAGCCCTGCGTCAGGCCGAAGCCCGAGGTCGAGTTGAAGGTGTTCGGCACGAAGTACTGGCGGCCCCAGCTGGAATTCAGCAGGTTGCTGAAGTTGATGATGTCGAACGACACTTGCAGCGTGTGCTTCGGGCCCATCACCACGCCCGCCTCGTTGGGGGTGAGGTTGCCGAGCTTGGCTTCGAGCATGAAGCGCACG
>JAYULN010000664.1:0-1212 GCA_043763525.1 Hymenobacter sp. | reverse complement strand
TTGCCCTCGAACACGAACGGGGCCGTAACGATGCCCACCGTGAGAATGCCCAGCTCCTGCGCCACTTGCGCAATTACCGGGGCCGCGCCCGTGCCGGTGCCCCCGCCCATACCCGCCGTGATAAACAGCATCTTGGTGCCCTGGTTCAGCAGGTTGCGAATATCTTCTTTGCTTTCGAGCGCCGCCTGACGGCCCCGCTCGGGCTTGGCCCCGGCCCCCAGCCCTTCGGTGAGGTCGGCCCCAATCTGGAGCTTGTTGGGCACCGTAGAGCTTTCCAGCGCCTGCTTGTCGGTGTTGCAGATGATAAACTCCACGTCCTTGATGCCCTGCTTGTGCATGTGCTTCACGGCATTGGAGCCCCCGCCACCCACGCCAATCACCTTGATGATAGACTTCGTTTGGGCAGGAATGTCGAATTTGTAATTCATAGGGGTCGAATAATTATGAATTATAAATTATGAATTATAAATCATGAACAAGCCCAATTGCATGGCTGCTAATTTATAATTCATAATTCATAATTTTCATCTAGTAAGATTTATCGTCGTAATCGTCAATCAGCAGCCCTTTGGTGCGGCTGAGAATGTCTTTGAAGAAACCCGCGGCCCGGCTGGGCTGCTTGGGCTTGGCGGGCTCGGGCGCAGGGGCCGCAACAGCGGGCACCGTGGCACGCGTCTCAACCGGAGCCGGCGCGAAATAAGCGGCCTGCGGGGCCTGGTAGGCGGGCACGGCGGGCTGCTCCTCCTCGTAGTGGGGGCGGGCATTCTGCCGCTCGTCGAGCGAGTGGTAGCCCGACAGTACCAGGCCCACGGTGGTGGCGTACATCGGCGATTTCACCGCTTCGATGCGGCTTTTGCCGAGGTGCTGGTTGGGGTAGCCGATGCGGGTATCGAGGCCGGTGATGTACTCGGTGAGCTGCTCGAGGTACTGTAGCTGCGAGCCGCCGCCGGTGAGCACAATGCCGGCCGACAGCTTGTCGTGCAGGCCCATGCGGTAGATTTCGGCATAGACCAACTCCATGATTTCCGACATGCGGGCCTCGATGATGTACGCCAGGTTCTTGAGCGACACTTCTTTGGGCGCGCGGTTGGGCAGGCCGGGAATGCTCACGATTTCGTAGTCCGACGCCTCGGCGGCGATGGCCTTGCCGAACTTCACCTTCAGCTGCTCGGCCTGGCCGGGGGCCACGTTGCAGCCGGCCTTGATGTCCTG